>NZ_JBSFRU010000246.1:0-9817 GCF_053589395.1 Nocardia sp. NPDC003345 | reverse complement strand
GAGTCCGGAGCGCCCGGGCCGCGTAGCGCGACCGACGCCGCCGCGCTGCCCGGCGGCTCCGGGATCTTTGTTCCGGTCACCGCCGGATCCGTTCCGGCCGTGGCGGCGCCCCCGCCGGTGGGGGCGGTGGCCCCGCCGGTGGCACCGCAAGAGGCGGCTATACCGGCCACCCAGCCGGACACCGCGCCCGAGCCGCCCCCGGGCCTCAGCGATTTCGATCGTGCGATCGCCGCGCTGACCGGCGACGATATCGCCCGCCTCAACAGTCTCGGCGGTGCCGACGACGATGACGACCTGGACGCCCTGCTGCTCGCCGACGACGATGACGAACTCGGCGACCTGGATCCCTTCGCGGGGTTCGAGGACGAACCCGTTTCCGGCCGCAACGCCCGGTCGCGGCCGAGTGTGCGCCGCCTCGGCGCCGGGCTGGTGGCCCTGCCCCGAGTGGATCCCGTGGATCCCGCGAGTGCGGTACTCGCGGATCCGGTGGTGCCCGAGCACAAGCGGTTCTGCTGGAAATGCCAGGCGCCCAACGGCCGTTCCGGGCCGTCGGGCCCCGGAGCCGTGGCGGGGGAGTGCGAGCGCTGCGGCTCGGCCTACAACTACCTGCCGGCACTGTCCGCGGGCGAGGTCGTCGCCGAACAGTACGTGGTCAAAGGGTGTCTGGCCCACGGCGGCCTGGGCTGGATCTATCTGGCCGTCGACACCAACGTCAGCGACCGCTGGGTGGTGCTCAAGGGGTTGCAGAACCCGCAGGACTTCGAGGCGCATGTGGTGGCGCTGGCGGAGCGGCAGTTCCTTTCGGAGATCACCCATCCCGGCGTGGTGAAGATCTACAACTTCGTCAAACACCGCTCCCATCGCGAGGTGGCCGACGGCTATATCGTCATGGAGTACGTCGGCGGGCGTTCGCTGAAGAAGATGCTGGATATGAGCGCGCCGGAACGGATTCCGGTGGCCGAGGCGCTGGCCTACACCATGGAGGTGCTGCCCGCCCTCGACTATCTGCACTCGTTCAACCTGGCCTACAACGACCTCAAACCCGACAACATCATGGTCACCGACGACGAGGTGAAACTGATCGATCTCGGTGCCGTGGCGGCGATGGAGTCCTACGGCAGCATCTATGGGACACCCGGTTATCAGGCCCCGGAGATCATCGAGACCGGCCCGACCGTGGCCACCGATATCTACGCGGCCGGCCGTACGCTGGCCGCGCTGGTGCTCGACCTGCGCAAGGACGCCCAGGGCAACTACCGGCCCGAGGCACCGACCGCGCAGGACTATCCACTCCTGCGCAGGCATCCCTGTGTGCAGCGGCTGCTGGTCCGGGCCACTCATACCGATCCGAGCCGCCGCTTCCCTTCCGGCTACGCGATGTACTGCCAGCTCGCCGGTGTGCTCCGGATGGTGCTGGCCGCCGATTCCGGCCGGGAGCACCCGCAGGCCTCGGTTGAATTCGGTTCGCTGCGTGGTGATTTCGGTATCGATACGCTGATCGGGCAGACCGATGGAATGGTCGACGGCGGGCATCGCAGCCTGGCGCTGGACGCGGCGTCGGTGGTGGCCGCGCTACCGATCCCGCTGATCGACGCCGACGACCCGAGCCTGGAACTGCTCGCCCCGCTGCTGCACGGCGATGCCCGCCAGACCCTGGACTCGCTACGGCAGACCTCCGAGCGGATCGCCGCGGGCACGATCGACGCGCCCGAGACCTTCGAGGTGGAGGGTGCGCTGGCGGCCATCCGCGCCCACCTCGACCTCGGCGACCTGGATACCGCGATGGCCCTGCTCGACGCGCTGCGGCCGCGTGCGGTGACCGACTGGCGGATCGAATGGTTCTCCGGCGTGACCGCCCTGCTCGACGGGCGCTACGAGGACGCGTACCTGCACTTCGACGAGGTGCACACCATGCTCCCCGGGGAGATCGCCGCCGCGCTGGCGCTGGCGGCCACCGCCGAACTGGTGCTGCAGTCGCTGTCGGATCCGTCCGACTCCGAACGCTGGCACCGGGCCGCGACCGAGTTCTACCGGCTGGTCTGGCAGACCAACCACGGGGTGGTCAGCGCGGCGTTCGGCCTGGCGCGGCGCCTGGCCGCCGATGGCGAACTGCTGCAGGCGGTACAGGTCCTCGACGGGGTCCCCGACACCTCCCGTCATCACGGCACCGCGCGGATGACCGGCAGCCTGCTGCTGGTATCGCGGCCGCATCGTGATATCACCGAGGTCGACCTGCTCGAGGCCGCTTCGCGGCTGGAGCTCCCGGACGAGCCCCGGGCGCTGCAGATGCAGGTGGTGGTGGTGGGCGCCGCCCTGGAATGGCTGCGGTCGCGCCTGCGGCCGGCGGCGGCCGATACGACCCTGCTCGGCTACCCGCTGACGGTGGCGGGTCTGCGCGGGGGCCTGGAATCACGGTTGCGGGCGCTGGCACGGACGGCGCCGGGCAAACTGCACCGGTATCGCCTGGTGGACCTGGCCAACAGCGTGCGCCCGCATACCCGGTGGTAGCGGATCAGAGCTGCCCGGTCGCCCGGCGCCGATGCAGGACGGCGGGGAGCAACGGCGCGGAGACCAGCACGGTCACCAGGAGTAGCAGCCAGAGCCAGCCCCCGAAGACGAGGGCGAGGACCAGTGCGAAGGCGGCCGCGATACCGGCCATCACGGCGAATCCGGCGGTGGGGTCCGCCGGCGGGGGCGGCGCCGCCGGCGCGGGCGGGGCCGGGAGATCGGTGAAGAGCGCGGCCAGCTCGGGAGTGGTCGTGGCCGCCGCGACCGCCCCCGAGCGGTGCTCGTACTCGGTGAGTGTCAACCGGCCCGCGCCCAGATGCTCGGCCAGTTCGCGTAGCGCCGCATCGCGCTCCGAGACGGTGATCCGTGCCCCCGGTAATTCACTCATACCTGCAGCATAGGACGGTTTCCGAGGGTCGGGCCGGGCCGGTGTTCGCCACTACCGGGAAGGCTCGGCGCCCTGTTCCGGGACCGATTCCCACAAGTGGGGAGTAATTACGCTGACCTACAGATCCGGCGGCAGAGGAGTTGTGGATGACGACCGTGATTCGATACCGGCGTCCGGCCGCCGAGGCCTGGGACTGGCAGTTGCGCGGATCCTGCCGCGGGCTGGAGTCGACGGTGTTCTTCCATCCGGAGGGGGAGCGGGGCCGGGCCCGCGCGGCCAGGGTGCGGCGGGCCAAGCAGATCTGCGACTCCTGTCCGGTCCTCGACCGGTGCCGCAACTACGCGCTGGCGGTGGGCGAGCCCTACGGTGTCTGGGGCGGTATGTCCGAGGACGAGCGTCGCACCCATAGCGAACGGGCCACTGTTTCGCGATCGACGAATTAGCAAATCTCGCACCAACTTGCGTTGAATCGGACGTTTCGGTCGTGTCCGCCGCCGGTCACGACCCCTGCCGTGTGGTTTCCTTGATATATGGCTGCTGGTGACGAGTACACGATCGATGAACTGGCGCGCGCTGCCGGTACGACCGTGCGCAGCCTGCGGGTTTATCACGAACGGGGGGTTCTGCCCCCACCGCAGGTCAAGGGGCGGACGGGTTATTACAGCCCGGAGCATCTCAACAGGGTGCGGACGATCAGCCGGTTACTGGATCGGGGGATCAAACTCAACGGGATCAAAGAGCTGCTCAATGCCTGGGACCGCGGCGACGATCTCGGTGACATCCTGGGCGTCGGCTCGTTGCTCGGCGATCTGGCGCCCGGTGAGCCGACAGCCGGTGAACCGGTCGCGGCCGGCGATACGATTCCGGCCACCGAGCTGCAGGAACGCTATGCGTCCGTGCCCAACGGGCTGGCGCGTATCGTTGCCGCCGGGCTGTACGAGCCGGTGGATGCCGCCACCTATCGGCCCGCCGACCGGCAGCTCGTGCGGATGGCCGACCAGCTCGCCGCCGCGGGTGTCCCGGACGCCGAGGTGCTCGGCGAACTCGAGCGGATGCGGGCCGACTGCGATCGGATGGCGCGCCGGTTCGTCGACCTCTTCCATCGCACCGCCTGGCAGAAGTACCGGGAATCCGAGCGCAGTTCGGCGGATCTGGCCGAGCTGACCGGACAGTTGCAGCTGGCCAGGACGCTGCCCGGTAAAACCGCCGCCGAGCTGGTCAACCGGTTCGTCGCGCACTACATCGAGAGCGACAGCGAACTGTCCGAGGTCGCCACCGAGGGCTGAGGACCCGCATCGCACGGGTTTCCCGCTGTGGGAAGTCACGATCGGATATTTCGCCGGATAACGGTACATTCGATGGCGGCTCTTCCCCCGGCTGCTGAATGCCCGGTGAATTCCTACCTAAGTAGGTTTATCGGCGATTACCGATGCGCGCGGTCCGGTTCGGATGCAGAATCTCCTCCTTGATACCTGACGCGGTAGATGAGGCAGGGCATGGGAAGTGTGACACTCTGGATGCAGATCTCCCTCGATGGATTCGCCGAGGGCCCGGACGAGGCGGTCCACTGGCCGGTGGTCGACGAGGAGATCTGTACGGAGTACCTCGAGGAACTCCGGCAGGCGGATGTGCTGCTGTGCGGCCGTAAGACCTGGGAGATCATGGCGGCCTTCTGGCCCACCGCCGACCTGACGCCCGTTTCGCCGTTCTACATCGAATTCGCCCGATTCTGGCGGAAGGTGCCGAAGCTGGTCGTCTCCCGGACCCTGCGTGATCCGTCCTGGAACACCGAGGTCATCGGAGCCGATCTGGTCGAGGAGGTCACCCGCCGCAAGGCCGCCGGCGAGAACATGGTGCTGCTCGGCGGAGCCGCGACGGCCACCACCTTCCTCGAGCACGACCTGATCGACGAGTTCCGTCTCTTCGTCCATCCGCTGTTGCTCGGCGGCGGGGTACCCCTTTTCCGCTCGCCGGTCGATACCACGGGGCTGCGGCTGGTCGATGTGCTGACCTTCGACAGTGCAGTCGTGCAGATGCACTACCGGCACACCGCGCACGCGTTGTGCTGAGCGGTAAAGGGATTCGCGACGGCCGTTGATCCGGGAACTCCACCCGCCCCGGTGAATGACCGGGTTCACCCGACAACTGTCGGTGACGTGCACTAATTTTACATTCTATGGCGGTGATCTACCCGGACGGTGCGGCATCCGCCGCACCCCCGGCCGAGTTCTTCGGCCGGGACCGGGAACTCGTGCGCCTCCAGGACCTGCTGCGATCGGACGGAGCGCGGCTGATCACCCTGGTGGGCCAAGGCGGTATCGGCAAGACCCGCCTCGCCGCGGAGGCCCTGCGCCGGGCGGAGCGTGACGACCCGGGCCGCCCGGTCTACTGGGCCCAGCTGGCCGGACTCCGGCGCGAATGCGACGAATCCCCCGAATGCGTACTGCGGTCGGTGGTCCGCACCGATATCAGCGATCCCACCGCCCCGGATGTGGCCACCGGCGACTCCGCCGCGGTGATCTCCGAACGCGCGATTCTGGTACTGGACAACTGCGAACATGTGCTCGCCGCGGTCGGCCGCGTAGTGATCGACCTGCTCGCGACCACCGAGGGCCTGACCATCCTGGCCACCAGCCGCGAACCCATCGGCTGGGCCGACGAACACATACTCACGGTCGGGCCGCTCTCGCCCTCGGAATCACTGGATCTGTTCCGTCACCGCGCCGAACTCATCGGGCGGCCGGTACCGGACGAACCGGGCCAGCTCGCGGTCGTCCGGCGCATCTGCCGACGGGTGGAGCACAGTCCGCTGCTGATCCGGCTGGCGGCCGCCCGGTTACGGCACCGGCCGCCGGCGATGCTGCTGACCGAACTCACCGGCGACGCCGACGACCAGCGGATGCACTGGTCACACGGCGACCGCTCGGGTACCGAGCAGCGCCATCGCGGGGTATTCGATGTGATCGCCTGGTCGTTCGATCTGTGCGAGACCGAGGAACAGCTTCTGCTGGAACGACTATCGGTGTTCGCCGCCGGATACGAGACCGATGGGGTGGAACCGCAGCGTAACGGGGTCGAACTCGCGGCCGTCGTCGCGGTGTGCGCCGACGAGCGACTGCCCGAGCGCCGGGTGGCGCCGCTGCTGGAGCGGCTGGCCGAGCGGTCCCTGGTCTCGACCTTCCGTACCGCGACCACGGTGCGCTGGTACCTGGTCGAGAGTGTGCGGCTGTTCGCGGCGGATCGGTTGCGCGCCGATGCCGCCGAGGCGGCCCGGCTGGCCGCGCGGCACCGTCGCTACCACCGGGATCGAGTGGTCGCGGCCCGCACGCTCTGGTTCGGGCCGGGGGAGCAGTCCTGGATCGACTGGGCGCGCACCTCCTGGGACGACATCCTCATCGGCATCGAAACCGGGCTCGCGGATCCGGACGAGGCGCTCATCGGACTGGAGACGGCTTCGGTTCTGCTGTCGGTCTGGGTGCCGTTCGCAAACGGCGGCAGCCGTGCCCTGATCCGGCTCACCGAGGCGGCGCTGGAGGTCACCCGGGAGGCCGCGCCCGGGGCCACCCGGCATCACATCCGGGCGACCGCCCTGCTCGGCTGGTACCACCTCTGGCAGGGCGACGACGAACGCGCGGCCCGACTGCTGGACGAATGCGTGGCCGGCTGTCTCCCGGCCGATATCGCGGCCGGCTCCTGGCGGGACAGCCCGGAGACCGATATCGGCCTGCCCGCGTCGGTCGAATGGATCTGGGGGTTGGAACTGATGCTGTTCCGGCGGGATCCGCGGGCCATCCGGGTGCTGGAACGTGCCGGGCACAAGTTCACCGCGATGGGCGACCGGATCGGTGTGGAGCGCGGTTCGGTATTCGCCGCGCTCGCGGCGTCGATGCTCGGCCGGTCGGCCGAGGCCGACCGGATGACCGGGCAGCATCTGGATCGCGCGCTGGCCTCGGAGTCGGAGTTGTCCGCGCACTGGGCCCGGGTGGCCCGGGCGCTGGCACTGGCCCGGTCCGGCCGTCCGGCGGCCGCACTGGAACCGGCGCGGGATGCGTTGTCCGGTCCGTGCGCGGTACGCGATACCTGGATGACGTCGTGGTCGGTGGCGGTGTGCATGGTGGTGCTCACGCACGTGCTGGCGGGCGATCCCGCGACCGTGGGCGCGGTGGCCGCACTCCGGGTCCGGGCCACCGAACTCGCCTGGCTGACCGGTGTTTTCCGGACCTTCCATCACGCCATGGGTGTCTGTATCGAGCGGGTGCCGATGATGGTGCTGGCCGTGCAGGACGCGTCCGAGGTGGCCGCCGCGATCATCGGGCCCGGCGAATTCGCCGCCGCCCAGGAGAGCGGCGGCCGGTTGCGGCCGGGCACCGGTGTGGTCGAGCGGTATCTTCGGGACCGCTGGCCGATGCGGTCGTCCGAGCTCTCCCCGCCGACCGGCGACGTATCGCGCTGGGACACCCTGTCGCCGGCCGAACGTGAGGTCGCGCTGCTGGCCGCCGCGGGGTGGCCGAACAGCGCTATCGCCGATCGCCGTAAGAGTTCGGTCCGCACGGTGGACGCTCAGGTCGCGAGTATCAGGCAGAAGTTGCTGATCTCCTCGCGCCGGGATATCGCGGGCCATGTTCCGGCGGAACTGGCCGAGACGGTCGGGGCGGAACGCGCGTCCGCCGCCGGTAACCGGCGGTACCGGCGGCGGACGGCGGGATAACCCGGACGCGGGGACTACCGGCAGGCGTAGAAATACGGCTTGTAGGCACAGACGTCGTGGTAGCCGCCCTCGCCCTCGTAGGTCTCGCTGCGGTTGGCGGGGATCGCGTGCACCGGTTCGCTGCGGTTGCTCGGATCGCTGGGGAGGCTGTGGGTGTCGTTGTAGGTGCCGTTACCCGGGTGGCTGTCGCCGCGGGTGCTGTGGCCGACATCGGCGGAGGCCGTCTGCGGGGCGAGGGCGGCCGGGGCCACGGCGAGCGCGCCGAGGATGGCGGCGGCCACGGCGAACTTCTTGGCCAGGGCGTGGATGCGGGTGGTGTTCATGGTGGGCTCCGTTCCGTTCTGGTCGGCGTTAGAACTTCTACGGCGGGTCGTTACCTGTGGTCCGTAGTTCTATGTGCCGTTATATAGCGGTACGGTACACGAGTGTTCGTGTTCGGGCGGCAGGGTTTTCCCGTGGGTGGGAATAGTTCTCGTCAGCCGGGTTCGATTACTCGCATCGGACGGCGATCTGTGAATGTCCGGGCCCGAGAGGTTTCCGGCGGCCGTCGCCGTCGGCGCTACGTGGGCGGCGAACCGGGCACGGAACCCGGGCCGCCCGCTTCTCCCGTTCGGTGATCGTCGCTGTCGGCGTCTGCGGCGGCGCGCGAAACGGTCCCGTGCGCGGCGCGCCGGGACCGTTCGATTCGATTGCCGGTTGGAGCGGTGCTTCGGGTCAGGCGGGCCAGCTCCAGTCCGCGACCTCCGGAATATCCTCGCCGTGGGTCCGGGTCCAGGTCCGGGCGCGCAGCCGTGCGTCCACCATCTCCTGCCGCAGCCCCGCGGCCTGCTGGCGCAGCGCGGGCACCCGGTCGATCACATCCATCACCAGGTGGTAGCGGTCGAGGTCGTTGAGCATGACCATATCGAAGGGTGTGGTGGTGGTCCCGCGCTCCTTGTAACCCCGGACGTGCAGACCGGAATGATTGGTGCGGCGGTAGGTGAGCCGGTGGACGAGCCACGGGTAGCCGTGGAAGGCGAAGATCACCGGCGACTCGCGGGTGAACAGGGTGTCGAACTCGCTGTCGGGCAGCCCGTGCGGATGCTCGTCGGCGGGCAGCAGCCGCATCAGATCCACCACATTGACCACCCGTACCCGCAACCACGGCAACTGTTCCCGCAGGATGGCGGCCGCGGCCAGTGTTTCCAGGGTGGGGACGTCGCCGGCGCAGGCCAGCACCACATCCGGTGTCGTCGCGGGTTCGTCGCGATTTCCCGCCCAGCCCCAGATGCCGATCCCGCGGGCGCAGTGCAGTGCCGCGTCGGTGGCCGGGAGCCAGTCCGGTTGCGGTTGCTTACCCGCCACCACCACATTGACGTAATGCCTCGAGCGCAGGCAGTGGTCGTAGACCGACAGCAGCGTATTGGCGTCCGGCGGCAGGTACACCCGCACGATCTCGGGTTTCTTGTTCAGCACCACATCGAGGAACCCGGGGTCCTGATGGGTGAAACCGTTGTGGTCCTGGCGCCACACATGCGAGGACAGCAGATAGTTCAGGCTCGGCAGCGGTCGCCGCCACGGCACGTCCGCGCTCGCGTCGAGCCATTTGGCGTGCTGATTGAACATGGCGTCGACAATGTGCACGAACGCCTCGTAACAGGTGAAGACCCCGTGCCGGCCGGTGAGCAGATACCCCTCCAGCAGACCCTGGCACATATGCTCCGACAGCACCTCCACCACCCGGCCGCCGCGATCGAGTTTCTCGTCGTGGACGCCGACCTCGGACTGCCAGTTGCGGCCGGTGACCTCGAGGATGTCCTGCAGCCGGTTGCTGGCGAGTTCGTCGGGGGCGAAGGTCAGGAAGTTGTCCGGGTTACGCACGGTGACCTCCCGCAACCAGCCGCCCAGCACCCGGGTCGCCTCGTGGGTCGTGCGGCCCGGCCCGGGCACGTCCACCGCGTACTCCCGCCAATCGGGCAGCCGCAGGTCGCGGACCTGCTCCCCGCCGTTGGCCACCGGATTCGCGCTCAGCCGGCGATTCCCGAGCGGGACCAGCTCCAGCAGTTCCGATACCGGCGCCCCGGATTCGTCGAACAACTCCTCGGGCCGGTAGGAGCGCAACCACTGCTCGAGTACCGAGCGATGCGCGGCGTCCTGGCGGGCGGCGGGCAGCGGTACCTGATGGGCGCGGAACGTGCCCTCCACCGGCTTACCGTCCACCTGGGGTGGGCCGG
>NZ_JBSFRU010000245.1:0-9828 GCF_053589395.1 Nocardia sp. NPDC003345 | reverse complement strand
ACCAGCGGTTCGTTCTACCATCATTTCGGCAGCTGGCAGTCGTATGTGGGCGCGCTGCTGGAACATTGGGAGAACCGGCAGGTGCTGATCCTGCGGACTCTCAATTTCGATCCCTCCGCTCCGCAGGAGGCGATCCGGGCCCTGTCGGATCTCACCCTGGGCCTGCATCACCGCGCCGAGGCGGCGATCAGAGCGTGGGCCGCCAACGACGAGGCGGTCGGGGTGGCGCTCAAACGGGTCGACGAATCCCGTCGCCGGACCGTGCGCAAGACGATCATGGCCGTGGTGGCCGACGAGCGTATCGCCGCCGTGGACACCGAACTCGGTATGGCCATGCTGATCGGTTACCAGCAGATGGTGGCCGCCGGCCAGCAGGTGTGCCTGGAGGAACTGCTCGGCGAGTTCGCGCGGCTGGTGTTCTCGCACTCCCGCCGCAACCCCGTGAACGGCCAGGCTGCCGCCGGCGTCGGCGATTGACCGACCGGGCCCGCTATTTCAGGACGAGCAGCGCCGCTCGTTCCAGCCGGTCGGCGATATCGGCATATGATTCGTAGCCCATTCCGGCGCGTACCAGCGCTCCCGCGTACAGCAGTTCCAGCGATTCCACGGTTTCGGGATCGGCCTCGGGTTCCAGTGCCCGGGTGATGCGCGCGCGGATCTCGATCCCGATCCTGGTGCGCAGATGTTCGACATCGGGATCGCGGCCGAGCAGGGCACTGGTGACCGCGCCCGACAATTCCTGTTCGTCGGCCACCAGTAGCGCGATGCCGCGTAGTTCGGCGAGGACCCGTACGGTGGGGTCGGCGTCGCGGCTGACCGGAGTCTGCGAGGCGCGGATCCGCCGCCAGAAGATCTCGGCGACCAGATGTTCCTTCGACGAGAAATAGGTGTAGGCGGTGGCGGTGCCCACCCCCGCGGCGCCGGCGACCATCCGGATGGTGAGTCCGGCGAAGCCCTCGCGGGCCAGTACCTCCATCGCGGCCCGGGTGAGCCGGTCCACGGTGTCCGCCTGCTTTCCGCTCAGCCGGCGCCGAGTGGCCTCGAGAATTCTGGAATCGCCTTCGGACATGTGTCTAGATAGTAGTGTCGGTGCAGTGCCCGAGCAACATCGTCGCCGCTGGGCGCCCGTCGAGTAAGGTCGGTCTCCGCCGACAGCCGCGTTTCCGGAAGTGAGCCCACAGCCCGTATGACCTCGCCAGCCCCCACGACCCCGCTGACCGACGAGCAACTGTTCGAGCATGCCCGCCGGGCCACCGGATTCATGCCGGAAGACGAGGGGCACGCTCTGCACGCCGCGGCGGTGAAGTACTGCCGGGGCGGGGTGATCACCGAAATCGGCACCTACTGCGGAAAATCGGCGATCCTGCTCGGCGCCGCCGCCCGCACCCAGGGCGGGGTGGTCTTCACCGTCGACCACCACCACGGCTCCGAGGAGCACCAGCCCGGCTGGGAGTACCACGACACCACCCTGGTGGACCCGGTCACTGGCCGATTCGACACCCTGCCCCGGTTCCGGCACACCATCGACTCCGCCGGGCTCAGCGATACCGTTCTCGCGATCGTCGGCGCCTCCGCGCAGGTCGCGCGCACCTGGCGGACCCCGATCGAGTTCCTGTTCATCGACGGTGGGCACACCGAGGAGGCCGCGGACCGCGATTACCGCGGCTGGGTCAAATGGGTGGTCCCCGGTGGCGGCCTGGCCATCCACGATGTGTTCCCCGACCCCGCCGACGGCGGTCAGGCGCCCTACGGGATCTACCGCCGCGCCCTCGACAGCGGAGAATTCCGGGAGGTCTCGGTCACCAGCTCGCTACGCATCCTCGAACGAATCGCCCCCGCCCCGGAACACCAGTCGGTGCCGCCCTCCAACCGTTGACGGTGGCCGGGGAGTCCTGCGCCGACCTGATAACCGAGTCACCCGTCGACGCGCCGCGTAACGGCCGCGGACGACCGCGCGGCGGCCTCTGACCCGAGACCCGGCATATCGCGGCGATCCGCGGTTGTCGGAGTCATTCGGCAAGATCGCGGCCGTGCCCATCACCCCGACCACTCCGCCGCGACCGTTCGACGTCACCACCGTCTTCCCTCGACTGGCCGCGTTGGCCCGCACCGCGACCCGGTTGCACCCGCGCCCGGGGTCGCCCGCACCGCAGGACAGTTCCGTCGGCGGCCCGCTGCTCTGGCCCGCCGACGAACCGTGGCCGCACTGCGACGGACCGCACGTAGTGGACGGAATGAACCCGGCCCTGTCTCCGGCGCAGGTGCGGCTGGAACGACGAATCCGTTTCGCCTCGCGCGGCAGGACTCCGACCCCGCAGGAACGCGAGACCCTCGCACGAATCCGCCCCCCGCGGGAGTATCCGTTCGAGCCGGCGATCGCCCAGTATGAGGGCTCCATAGCGATGCTTCCGGTCGCACAGCTGTACGCACGAGACGTGCCCGATCTGCACACGCCTGAAGGTGCAGACCTGCTCCAGGTCTTGTGGTGCCCTTTCGACCACCCGATCATGCCCAGGACCGCGCTGTTCTGGCGATCGGCCGCCACGGTCACCGCCGTTCTCGCCACGCCCCCCGAGCCGCCCGCGATGCAGTTCGACCACTATCTGCCCGAGCCGTGCCTGCTCAACCCGGAGCGGGTCACCGAATACCCCGACCACAGGGAGCTGAGCAAGGAACTCCAGGCGCAGATCGGAGACTGGAGCGTGTGGCAGGCAGCCGGCACGGGTGTGGACAGCGCCTACGCGTCGTACCCCTACGAGTTCTACGACAACGAGTTGGCCGGCGCACCCGGCTGGAAGGTCGGCGGCCGGCCTCGCTGGGGCGCCACAGACCCGGCCCCTCGGCGCTGCCCTACCTGCGACAGCGATATGGATGCCCTGTTGACCATCGCCACGTTCGAGGCCCGCGCGGGCAGCAGCTGGCTCCCGCGCGAGGAACCGGCCCATGAACCACTCATCGGCTTCAACCACACCGCGGTCCAGATAGGCAGCGGCTACGACCAGCAGCTCTACGTCTGCCCGAGGGCGCCGGAGCACGCCCACGCCGAGCTGATGCACTAGCCACGCCATCCACTATGGGTTCCCCGACCCCTACCGTTCGGCGGATCCGGGCCGGGCGAGCTGCCCGAGCGCGATATCGCCGGACCGGCTCGGCACCTCGTCCAGCGCCGCCAGTGTTTCGGCGTCGAAGGTGATCGCGCCCGCGGCGATGTTCGCTTCCAGATGGCCGGTATCGGCGGTGCCGGGAATCAGCAGCACATTCGGGGCGTGGTGGAGCAGCCAGGCCAGGCCGATCTGCGCCGGAGTGCGTCCCAGCTGCCGTGCGGCGGCGGTCACGGCCGGTTCGCCGGTGACCTTCGGCAGGCCCGGGAAGGAGCCGCCGAGAGGGAAATACGGCACCCAGGCGATGTTCTCGGCGCGGCAGATCCGCAGCATCTCCTCGTCGTCGCGAGAGACCAGACTGTAGGAGTTCTGCACGCAGACCGGCTCCACGGTGAGCGCGCGCCGCAGTTCCGCGATATCGACATTGCTGAGCCCGATCGCGCCGATCTTGCCCTCGGCGCGCAGGGCGACGAGTTCCGCCAGCTGATCATCCAGATCGACCACCTGGTTCCCTTCGGCGCGCAGGCCGGGGCCGTGGGTGGCGCGCCGCAGATTCACCACGGGAAGGCGTTCGATACCGAGGCCGGTGAGATTGTCCTCCACTCCGGCCCGCAACTCCTCGGGCCGCTGCGCCAGGCGCATCGGAAAGGGCCCACCGGGATCCGGGGTGGCGCCGACCTTGCTGACCACGAGGATGTCGTCCCGCCCGCCGAGTACCTCCCGGATCACGTCGTTGACGAAACCGTCGCCGTAGAAGTGGGCGGTATCGAGGTGGTCGACACCGAGTTCGATCGCGCGACGCAGCACGGCCAGCGCGCCGTCGCGGTTGCCCCGTAGCCGTTCGAGTTGCATGGCCCCGTAGCCGACCCGGGAGACGGCGCGGCCGGCCAGGACGCCGGCACCTCCGGGGCGGGCGGAGGCGGCGGGCGGGGTAGATGCGGTCATGACAGATCCCGCTTCCATGAGACGATGGATGAAACGGAGGAGCCTCCGTTACGTCGACTGTAGCACTACCGGAGGTGCCTCCGTTTTGATTTCACCCGACCCGCCGCCCTCCGGACCCGCGCAGGCTCCCGCCGTGGGCCGTCCCACCCGCGCCGACGCCCGCCGCAACCGGGATCGGCTGCTCACCGCCGCTCGCGCCGCGTTCACCGCCTCCGATACCGCCGCGCTGGAATCCATCGCCCGCGACGCCGGTGTCGGTATCGGGACGCTCTACCGCCATTTCCCGACCCGCGAGGCGCTGATCGACGCGGTCTACGCCGCCGAACTCGACGATGTCACCGCCGGCGCCGACACCCTGCTCTCCGAATTGCCGCCCGAGCGCGCGCTGCGCGCCTGGATGGACCGCTACACCGAATTCGTCGCGACCAAACGCGCCATGATCGGCAGCCTCCGGGCCGCGAGCGCCGCGGGCGGTCCGGCGGCCTCGTCCACGCGCGAACGCATCACCGCCACGATCGCGACCCTGCTCGCCGCCGGAGCCCGCTCGGGCGCACTGCGCGCCGATATCGACCCCGACGATGTCACCACCATGCTCCTGGGCGTCACCCTGGCCACGGCCGCCGACGAGACACCCGACCGGGCCGACCGACTGCTCGACCTCATACTCGACGCACTGGGCGCCGCCGGTCACGGCACCGCCGGACCGTGATCGCGTGTGCGGCCGGCAGCGCTTCGTGCGGATGCCCCGGTCCGCGCGGGCTCGGCTCCGGGCGGACCGGGGCAGGGGCGCCGGGACTCGAAGCGGTGATATCGCCGCGGGCGCCCTGTCCCGGCGCGGTCAGTCCCGCCGGTGGTCGGGCCCGCGGTCCGCGGCGTACTGCTTGGCCCAGGTGTAGTCGGGTTTTCCGCTGGGTGAGCGGGTGATCGTCTCGGTGATCCAGATCGCCCGCGGCACCTTGTATCCCGCCAGATGCTCGCGCACATGTTTCTGCAGATCGGCAATATCGAGCACGCCGGCGGCCCCGGCGGTGAGGCTGACCACCGCGGCGACCTGCTGACCCCAGCGGTCGTGGGCCACGCCGATCACGGTCGCGTCGTAGATGGCGGGATGGGATTTCACCACGCCCTCGACCTCTTCGGCGAACACCTTCTCCCCGCCGGTGTTGATGACCATGTTGCCGCGGCCGATGAGGCTGATGGTGGAGTCGTCCTCCAACCGGGCGCGATCGTCGGTCACCACGATCCGCGCGCCGTCGACCTCCTTGAACAGCTTCGCGGTTTTCGCCTCGTCCTTGTAGTAGCCGAGCGGCACCGACCCGGTTTTCGCCAGCCACCCTTCCTCTCCGGGGACCACAGGCCGGCCGGCATCGTCGACGACGATCGCGCCGCGCCCGATCGACACCCGGGGTTTGCGGGCCGGATCGTCGTCCTTCTGCGCGAATCCGATACCGCCGAAACCGGTTTCGGAGGAACCGATGGAATCGGAGACGAACAGGTTCGGCATCAGGCCCAGCAGCGCGTTCTTCGTCGGCTGGGTGAGTAGCGCGGCGCCCGAGGCGATCATGAACAAGCCGGTCGCGTCGACGGGGTCGGCGCGATAGGAGTCGATCAGTGGCCGTGCCATGGCGTCGCCGGTGATGACCATGACGCCCGGGCGTTCGGCGGCCACCGTCTGCCATACCGTGGCCGCGTCGAAATGCGGTTCGAAGATCACGCAGTTACCCGACCACAGCGCGATGAAGGTGGGCATCATGGCGGCCAGATGCATGAGCGGCGGCAGGATCATCCACGTGGAGGGATCACCGGCGGCACCGGTGCGCGACTGCTGGTATTCGTCGGTGACCGGCTCGTTGCTGTAGAAATCGATCCCGCCGCCGAGGACCCGCCACATGTCCTCCTGCCGCCACAGCACACCCTTGGGCATGCCGGTGGTGCCGCCGGTGTACATGACGAACAGATCGTCGGCGCTGCGGGCGATCTCGGGGCGGGTGGCGGGCGAAGCGGCGGTCACCTCGGCCAGGCAGTCCACCCCGGGATCGGCCGCGACCCGGTCGTCGGCCGCGCACAGCAGGTACTTCAGGCGCGGCGAACGCTGCGCGGCGGCGCGGACCGCTTCCCCGTAACAGGCGTGGTAGACCAGATGTTCGAGGTCGGCGTTGTCGTAGAGGTAGGCGAGTTCGGCGGGGCCGTACCGGAAATTGATATTGATCGGCACGGCCGCGAGTTTGAAGCAGGCGATGAGCGTCTGCATCGTGTCGATACCGTTGTGCATCTGGAAACCGACGTGGGTGCCGTGCCCGACCCCCACCGACGCCAGATGGTGGGCGAGCCGGTTGGCTCGCTCGTCCAGTTCCCGGTAGGTGACACGCCGGCCCCGCTCGATCAGGGCGATCCGGTCGGGCATGGCGTCGACGGAATGTTCGAACAGGTCGGCGAAATTATTGGCCATATCAATCCTGCGCTGGTGCCGGATCCTCCCGAAGCGGGAGGGTCAGAGAACGGTGAGGGGCAGCGGTATCCCGCGGTCGGTGAAACGGAAGTCGACGCCGGTGCTGAACCGGGTGATCGCCACCTCCGGCGCCTCGGCGAACGGGTCCTCGGCGAGAGCGATTTCGGCAGTCCACCCATCGGGCCCCGATTCGGCGACCCGGCTCGCGAATCGCGGATTCACACCCCGCACCAGTGAATCCAGCGGCCCCAGCCGGTCGGGCCCGATCAGGGAGAGCCAGCCGCGATCGGTGAGCGCCCCGCTCGCGGCGGGGAACCGCACCCGCACCACACCGACGCCGGGCTCGACATCGACATCGGTGTAGTGCAGGGGGTTGAGCGCCGGATGGATACGCAGGACCGCGGCGAGAGCGTCGATATCGTCGCCGAGCCGGAGGCAGGCACGGATTCGTTCGGAGGTGACCCCGGCGATACCGGTGAGCTGTTTGCGCCCGATCTCCAGCGCCGCATCGACATCGGTCCGTTCGTGCACGGCGACCATGAACCCGAGTACCAGCAGATGCTGCTGCAGGCACACCTCCTCCGCGATCCGGACCAGAGCGGAATGGGAGAAGTCGGGGAACCGCAGATCACTGAGCAGCGGTCCGCTGTAGTCGGCGAGCCCGTCGTCGGCGGGGTCGATATCGGCCAGCGGTAGGGCGGCGGCCACCGATCCGGCGACCAGATGCGCGTTGCGTGGCACCTCCGGCGGGATATGCGATTCGTCGATGACGACAGTCCAGGCGCACATCGGGTGCCGGTCGGCCGGTTGGCGCGGCGGCCGGTGGATGGGGCGCACCTGGGCGTACTTGTTGGTGGCCAGCGCGGTGGCATCGAAGGTGGGATCCTCGATGTCGTGGCACATGGCCTTCACGTAGTCGGGGCCCATGGGTTCGACATCGACCAGCGCGCCGCAGTGGTCGAGCCAGAACTCGCCGTGGCGGGCGTCGTCGACCCGGAACCGGAAGTCCATGAACTGCGGCGGCGCGCCGATATCGAGCTGCAGTCCCTTGAAGATCGTGACGATATCGTCGCCGGTGTAGCCGAGGGCCCGCTGCATCCGCCGGGTATAGATCGGGCTCGACAGCTGCCATTCCTCGATGGCGACCTCGGCCATCCCCTCCCGGCCGAAGGCGGAGATGCAGTGTGCCATTCCCGAACGATCGATGAGCTGACCGCACAGCAGCAGTTCGGGAACCAGTGCGGCCAGTTCCGCGCGTCCCAGCGCGTGGAACCGGCTCGTGGGCACCGTCACCGGACTCACCACAGGGAGGCCGGCGCGGTGCCGATCCGGTACCAGCCGGGCAGCCGGCCGGCGGTGGACTTCGCGATGCGCTGGTTCATACCGTCCGACATCGCCTTGTTGGTCATCATCTCCAGGAACAGCGAGGAGACGTTGCCGAAGTCGAAGAAATCGCGCTGCCAGGACCACTGGTAGTTCCCGCCGTAGCGGAACCAGCTTCCGCCGATACCGTCGACGGTGTAGAGGCTGCCGTCCTCGCGCGGGGTGGTGGTGTAGGTCTGCTTCCAGAAGCCGATGGCGTCTCCGGTGCGCTCGTCGATGACGAACTGCTGGTACGGGTACTCCCAGCCCTCCAGGCCTTCCATCTCCTGGCCGAGGGCCAGATCGCGGATCTCGGCGCGGCCCACCGCCATGAATTCGTCCTTGGGGCCGTAGTTCCACCCGTAGGTGGCGTCCTCGGTGTACATCTCGGCCAGTGGTTTCCAGTCGCCCAGTTTCTCGCAGCGCTCGTTCTCGGCCACCCAGCGGCGCACCATTTCGTCGAGTTCGGCGCGATCGAAACCTGTCATCGGTGTTGTCCCTTTCGAAGAACCTGTTGCGAAGGTGGATCAGTCGCCGGATTCGCCGGCGACGAGCATGAGGGCCTGGGTGGGGCAGTAGCGGATGGCGTTGTCGACATCGGCCTTGTGCTCCGGGCCGGGTTCGGGGTCGAGGATCTCGACCTGCCCGCGTTTGGGTACGGAGAAGATGTCCGGCGCTTCGCCGGCGCAGACGGCATGGCCCTGGCACAGGTCCATATCGGCCTGGATTCTCATGATGTGCACTCCCTCGGCGTGGTGTGAGCGGAGCCGCGCGGCGCGGTGGG
Organism: Nocardia sp. NPDC003345; assembly: GCF_053589395.1. Taxonomy (NCBI): domain Bacteria; kingdom Bacillati; phylum Actinomycetota; class Actinomycetes; order Mycobacteriales; family Nocardiaceae; genus Nocardia; species Nocardia sp. NPDC003345. The sequence goes on along the minus strand of NZ_JBSFRU010000245.1, from coordinate 1,187 downwards.
CGCGGGATGACGCGGGGGCCGGCCGGCGCCTCCGGCGGGGGTGGCCCCGCGCCGGAGCCGGGCCGTGTGGTCTACCCGGTCCGAGAACGAGTTCTTCCGGCGCCGGGGGCGGCGATTCGGCGGAAGAGACACATAGCTGGACATGTGTCTGGACGCTACCACCGACAGGTGTGTCCGACAACGATTCAGCAATTTTCCCAGAATGGGTTCGGTGTCCGGGCGGATTCGCGAATGTCGCGGCCGCAGGCGCCGCGATGGGCGCCCGGGCGACCGAAACGAGAACATGTTCTTGCGTGGTGGAGATCGTCCGAATTATATTCCGTACACCTGTCCAGACACTCTCGACGGACTCGTCCGGCGTAGAAGGAGCGATATGAGCGACGACCCCACCCCCCAGCCGACCGTGCGCGAGCGCGGCCTGGCCAAGATGGCGGAGGTCTACGGATGGGAATTCCAGGACGGCCCGGGCGACCATTTCGCGGTCACCGCCGATCATCTGTTCGCCGATATCTGGTCGCGGCCCGGCCTCACCCTGCGTGACCGCCGCCTGCTGCTACTCGGCGCGCTCACCGCCCAGGGCCTGTTCGACGTCGCAGGTATCCAGATCGGCGCCGCACTGCAGAACGAGGAACTCGACGAGACCCAGCTGCGTGAGATCTCGCTGTTCCTGTGCCACTACGTGGGCTGGCCCGCCGGTACCTCACTGGACCATGTGATCGGCGCCCAGATCGACCAGCGCAACAAGAAGGCCCGTAAGGCCGCCCAGAACGGTCGCTGACGACCGCGCCCACCCTCCGCCGCGCCCCGGGGCCACTTCGCGGCACGGCGACTCCCACACAGACAAGGCACAGGTATGCGTTTCGGCATCGTTCTCTTCACCAGTGATCGCGGGATCACCCCCGCCGCCACGGCCAAGGCCGCCGAGGACCACGGCTTCAGCTCCTTCTACGTCCCCGAACACACCCATATCCCGGTGAAGCGCGAGGCCGCGCACCCCCAGACCGGTGACGCCTCCCTGCCCGACGACCGCTATATGCGCACCCTCGACCCGTGGGTGTCGCTGGCCATGGCGGCGGCGGTCACCGAACGTATCGAGCTGTCCACCGCGGTCGCGCTGCCGGTGGAGCACGATCCGATCACCCTCGCCAAGACCATCGCCTCGCTCGACCACCTCTCCGGCGGCCGGG
>NZ_JBSFRU010000244.1:0-9853 GCF_053589395.1 Nocardia sp. NPDC003345 | reverse complement strand
GCTCCGGCCACCGCCTCGACGACCTGGACGTGTTGTGCGTGCCGCAGGTCGGCGGACCGGTCCGGTGCGCCCCGCTGTATCCAGCGCCTCGACCAGAATCGAACCAGGCGGAACAAGGCGGGACCGCCATCGGCGGAGGGGGAACTGCCGCTCATGTTCCCAATCTATCGCCTCGATCAGTTGTGTGCCATTTGCATATATAATAAGTGTGAAACGCATGCAAATTGGAAGTGGGGAAGATGTCGGATTCGAGTGCTGGGGCGATGGTCCGGCGGGTCGTACTGGATCACGCGATAGTTCCGGTGTCCGATCGGGTGACCGGCGCCGCGTTCTTCGCCGAGCTGCTGGGGCTGACGGTCGGACCGCCCGCCGGTCCCTTCGTTCCGGTGCGGGTCAATCCCGAGTTGACCTTCGATTTCGATGAACGAGGGCGGGTGGAACCGGGGCACTACGGGTTTTTGGTCGACGATGCCGTATTCGATGCCGCGGTGAAGTGGCTCGCGGGGCGTTCCGAGATCGCGTTCGGATCGGGCCCCGAGGGGGGATGGGATCGCCGGATCGATCGCCGGGAGGGTGGTCGCCGAGTGTACGTGCTCTCGCCGGACGGGCACAGCTATGAATTGTTCACCACCGCCTGTTGACAATCGCTCCGCTCCGGCAAATACTGAACTAGATGGTTCAGTATGAGTTCTTGGACGCCTCCTTCGGGGCGCTCGCGGACCCCACCAGGCGGGGCATCCTCGAGCGGCTCGGCCGCGGGCCCGCCACCGTCAGCGAACTGGCCGACGATTTCTCGATGACGCTCACCGGCATCAAGAAACACATCGGACTGCTCGAGGACGCCGGCATGTTGACCACGGAGAAGCGGGGCCGGGTGCGGTACTGCCGTATCGAACCCGAGGTGTTCCAGCGGGAGGTGGCCTGGTTACAGGGCTACCGGCGGATGCTGGAAGCACGTATGGACCGTCTCGGTGAATTCCTGCAACGAACGGAGCACGAACAATGAGCACTGCCACCGAAGAAGCCATCGTTACCGCCGCCGCGGATCGTGAGATCCGGGTAGAAAGAGTTTTCGATGCCCCACCGCAGCGGGTGTGGGATGCCTACACCCGGCTCGAACAGCTCACCCAGTGGTGGGGCCGGGGCAACCGCGTCGATGTGGAGCGCTGGGAGTTCCGGCCCGGCGGGCATTGGCGGTTCGTCGAACACGCCGACGGCCAAACGCACGGGTTCGAGGGCCGGATCCGGGAGATCGTGCCCCAGGAGCGGATCGTGCAGTCCTTCGAATGGGACGGCATGCCCGCACACGTCGCGATCGACACGGCGACCTTCGAGGACCTCGGCGACGGCCGGACACGGGTGGTCACGGTCAGCCAATTCCACACCCCGGAGGAACGTGACGGCATGCTCCAGTCCGGGATGGCCGAGGGGCTCAATGCCAGCTACCGCGCGTTGGATGCCCTGCTGGCGAAATAAGCCCACCGGCGCCGCACGTCCGCCTACCGGCTCCGATCCCGGATCGGAGCCGGTAGGCGCGGGACAGGACGGTGGCCCGGCCGGTTCAGCGTTCGCTGTCGAGCGCGGCCATCTGCGCCGCTTCGTACCGCGTGCCCGCGGCGGCATCCGCGGGTACCGCGGCCTCGATCTCGGCGACCTCGGCCGCCGACAGCGAGATGGTCAGCGCGCCCAGCGATTCCGCCCAGCGGGTTCGGGTCCGGGCCCCGATCAGCGGCACGATATCGGCGCCGCGGCTCAACACCCAGGCGATGGCCAGTTGCGCGGTCGAGCAGCCCTTCTGTTCGGCGCGACCGGCCAGGGTATCGGTCAGTTTCAGGTTGGCGGCGAGGTTCGCGCCCTGGAACCGCGGGGCATGGGAACGGTAGTCGCCCGCGCGGAAGTCGGCGTGACCGCGCATCGAATCGCTGAGCAGCCCCCGCGAAAGCACGCCGTAGGCCGTGACGCCGATGCCCAGTTCGCGGCATACCGGCAGGATCTCGGTTTCGATGCCGCGCGAGATCAATGAATATTCGATCTGGAGGTCGGCGATCGGGTGCACCGCGGCAGCCCGGCGCAGCGTATCGGCCCCGACCTCGGACAGCCCGATATGACGCACATAGCCGGCTTCGATCAATTCGGCGATGGCGCCGACCGTCTCCTCGATGGGCACGGTGGGATCCAGGCGGGCGGGCCGGTAGATATCGACATAATCGGTCCCCAGCCGCCGCAGGCTGTAACTGAGGAAATTACGCAGCGCCGCCGGGCGGCTGTCGAATCCCTGCCAGGCACCGTCCGGTCCGATCATGCCGCCGAATTTCACGCTCAGCACGGTTTCCGCGCGCGGGCGATCGGCCAGCGCCCGGCCGATGAGCAACTCGTTGTGGCCCATTCCGTAGAAGTCGCCGGTATCGATCAGCCGGGTACCGGCATCGAGGGCCGCGTGCACGGTGGCGATCGATTCGGTCTCATCGGCCGGGCCGTAGGAGCCCGACATACTCATACCGCCCAGCCCGACCCGGCCCACGGTGGGCCCGGTGCCGCCGAGCCGCGCATTCTGCATCTGTGTATTCGTCATGACCTCCACACTGGCCACGCGGCACCGCATATGGCAGAGATGCTCTATCGGGGGAGCGGCGGTCCCTGGCTGCGGGCGCGCGGGTGCGCGACAGTGGAGTCATGGACCGCCGCGAACTCGCCGATTTCCTCCGACGACGGCGTGAACAGCTGACCACCGAGGCGGTAGGACTGCCGCCGGGCACCCGCCGGCGCACCCCCGGGCTGCGGCGCGACGAGGTGGCTCAGCTGGCCGGGATCTCCACCGACTACTACACGCGGCTGGAACAGAGCCGGGGTCCCCGGCCGTCCACGCAGGTCCTCGCCTCGCTGTCCCGCGCCCTGCGATTCACCGCCGACGAACGCGATCATCTGTACCTGCTGTGCGGTCACTCCCCGCCGGTCGGTGGCGGCGCGGACAGGCATGTAGGCCCGGGTTCGATGCATGTGCTGGCGAAGCTGGACGACACTCCGGCCGCGGTGATCACCGATCTGGGCGAATTGCTGGTGCAGAACCGGATGCACGCTCTGCTGTTCGGCGATATGGCCGACCGGCGCGGATGGGAACGGTTCCATCCCTGGCGCTGGTTCGTCGAGCCCGGCGGTCGCGATACGGCTCCGGCCCACGATGCGGACCGGCTCTCCCGCCGCCAGGTGGCGGATCTGCGCGCGACCGCCGCGCGACGGTCCAAGGATCCCGACGTCCTCGAACTCGTCGCCGCGCTGCGGGCCGCGAGCCCGGAGTTCGAGCGGCTGTGGAACGAGCACGAGGTCGCGGTGCGGCTCTCCGACACCAAATCGGCCGTCCATCCCGAAGTCGGGCCGATCGATATCTACTGCGAGACCCTGCTCACGCCGAACGCGTCACAGCGACTGCTGATCTACTGGCCGCTGCCGGGCACCGATGCCGCCGAGAAGATGGAACTCCTGCGCGTCATCGGTACCCAGCGGCTCGACCCGGCCGGGGAAGGGGCCTACTCGCGGCCCGCCGAGGTGAAGGACATATCCGGGTAGCGGGTGCCCGCGACCTGACCGGCGATCGGTTCGAGCCGGGCGAGTTCGGCGTCGGTGAGTTCGGTGGTGGCCGCGGCGACGTTCTCGTCGAGCCTGGTGCGACGCCGGGTGCCCGGGATCGGGACCACCGGCAGCTCGTGCAACCGGGCACGGGAGTGCACCCAGGCCAGCGCGATCTGGGCCGGCGTGCGGCCGCGTTCGGCGGCGATAGCGCGCAGCGGTTCGAGCAGGGCGGCGTTGTGATCGGCGTTCTCCCCGGTGAATCGGGGCATGTTCCGCCGGAAATCGGAATCGTTCAGTTCGTCGCCCCGGGAGAAGGATCCGGTGAGGAACCCCCGGCCGAGCGGTGAATACGGTACGAAGGCGACACCCAGTTCCGCGGCGGCCGGTACCGCCGTCTGTTCGACGTCCCGCGAGAACAGCGACCATTCCGACTGCACCGCCGCGATCGGATGGATCGCGTGCGCGGTCCGCAGTTCCTCTCCCGTGACCTCGGACAGGCCCAGGGCCCGCACCTTGCCCTGCCGGACGAGTTCGGCCATGGTGCCCACACTGTCCTCGAGCGGGACGGCGGGGTCCCGGCGATGCATGTAGTACAGGTCGATGCTGTCGGTGCCGAGCCGTTGCAGGCTGTCGTCCACGGCGCGGCGGATGTAATCGGGGGAGTTGTCGAAACCCCGGTACGCGGGGTCGTCGGCCTTGCGGACGATACCGAATTTCGTGGCCAGCACGATGGCGTCGCGGTTGGCGCGGACGAAATCGCCGAGGAATTTCTCGTTGTCGCCGGACCCGTAGATATCGGCGGTATCGAACAGGGTGACGCCCAGTTCGAGCGCGTGGTCCAAGGTCGCGCGGGCCTCCGAGTGGTCGGTGGGGCCGTAGAACTCGCTCATTCCCATACAGCCCAGCCCCTGGAGGCCGACGCGGAGTCCGCCGGTTCCCAGCGTGGTCGTCGGCAGTGACGAGGAGGAGGTCATGGTCGCGGTTATCCCTTCACGATGCGGCATTGTCGGGCGCGCGGGCAGGGTCGTTCGCTACATGCTGTTCATAGATCGCGATCTTGCGGTCCAGCACGCCCACAGTCTGCTGGAGTTCGGCGATCCGGTCGAGGACCTCGGCGCGGGTCTGCCGGAACATGGCCAGACGCTCCGGAATCGTGGCCTCACCGGCACGGACGAGTTCGGCGTAGCGGATCATGTCCGCGACCGACATCCCGGTGGTGCGCAGCCGGGTGATCAGGATCAGCCATTCCAGGTCGCGATCGCTGAACCGGCGCCGGCCGGTGTGATCGCGGCCGATATGGGAGAGCAGGCCGATCCGCTCGTACCACCTCAGGGTGTCCTGGCTCAGCCCGCAGTGCCGGGCCGCGGCGCCGATCGTGTGACGAGGAAGCTCCCGGGCCGGGTCGCCCGGGGCCGGTCCGGCTATGTTCACGACCCTGTCTCCTCACCGATCACCGGTACGCCCACCGGTCCGGGGGATCCCGTCCGGCTCGTCGAACCTCATCGACGCTACCCACTTGGAGTGGACTCCAGGCAAGCGGCGATTCCGCAACGTCGGCCGGTGCCCCGTGGCGGCGCCCTCGATACCGGTCGTGGTCGGCCGTGCGAGGGCCTCGGCGTCGGGTACGCGGCCGTGGCGTTTCGGGTCGGGCGGGGTCGGCTGTCAGGCGTGAGGCCGGCGACGGCGGGGCTTCAGATGCAGGCCGGGCAACGGCGGAGCGGGGATGCGCTGGTCGGGGGTATGGCCCTCGATATCACCGAACCGGCCGGTGTCGTGTGCTTCCCAATCGGCGCGGGCCGCCACGATCTCCGCGTGATCCCGGCCCACGAAGTTCCACCACATCACCAGTTCCTCGGCCAGCGGTTCGCCACCGATCAGCGCGAAGCGGGCGCCGGTGGTACCGGCCAGTTCGAGCCGGTCACGGCCGGTGCCGAGATACAGCAGCGGGCCCGGGCCCAGATCGGTACCGGCCGCCGTCACCGCGCCCTCCACCACCAGGAGTGCGTACTCGAACGCCGGATCGAGCTCGAGTGTGGCGGTTGCCCCGGGGTCGATCCGGATATCGGCGCCCATCAGCGGGGTGTAGATGACCGCCGGTGAGGCGACCCCCGCCAGCGATCCCAGCAGTACCTTGGCCCGTAGCCCGGGCGCGGTGTATTCGGGCAGATCGCGATGCTGCTCGAAATGCGGCGCGATCCCGCGGTGACCGTCGGGTAGCGCGATCCACAATTGCAGGCCGCGGCCGGCGGGGGCGTCGGGCACGGTGTATTCGGAGTGGGCGATCCCGCGTCCGGAGGTCATCAGGTTGAGCTGGCCCGGCTGGATCCGCACATCCGAACCCACCGAGTCCCGATGCCGGATCATCCCCTCGAACGGCCAGGTGACCGTCTGCAGACCGATATGCGGGTGGGGATCGATATCCGGAGGGGCATCGGTCGTGGTGACCGTGGGCGCCCCGAAATAGTCCAGAAAGCACCAGGCGCCGACGGTCGGCAGATCTCGCTGCGGCAGGGTGCGCTCCACATACGTACCCCGGACCCCGCCCAGCGGCACCTCCCGCGCCGGATACAACTCCGCCACCGGGCCCGGCCCGATGGCCGGTTCGCAGCGGGTCTCGCCGGGGTGGGGGTCGAGGTCACTCACCGCCGTCGCCGACGATATGACCGGCGTATTCGGGATGCTTGTCCAGGTAGGCCCGGATGAACGGGCACTGCGGGCGGATCCCGCGCTCCCGGCCCACGGTGTCCTCGATGGCGAATTTCGCGAGTTTGCTGCCCAGACCCTTGCCCTCGAACGCGGAATCGATCTCGGTATGGGTGAAGACGGTCTCGGTGCCCTGTTCGATGTACTCGGCGAAGCCTGCGAGGTCGTCGCCGTACCAGACCTCGTAGCGGTCCTTGTCCGCGTTGCGGACCACTGTGCTCTGCTGGGTCGCGTCGGTCATCTCCGCGGTTCCTCTCCGTCGGGACAATTCCTGCTGGGCGTCGCCGCCGTGGCTCATCCGCCGGGTGCCAGCGTAGTCGGCGGCGGGCGGGGCGCCGCCGTGTCCAGCCCACCTGACAGCGCGGAAACCGCGCGTGCCAGCGCAATCCGTCGCCGGAACGTAGCCTGGAACCATGGCGAAGGAGATAGACCGTATCCGGGCCCGGTCGGCCTGGGCGACGGTCAAGGAGAGCCCGGTGATCACCGCGATCGCGGTGGCGCCCATCGTCGTGGTGTTCGGACTGGTCTGGTGGCTGATCGGCGGTTGGGCGGCATTCCTGCTGCTGGTGCTGCTCGGTGCCGGAGCGGTATTCGGCGGGAAACTGCTGCGCTGACCGTCCGGTCCTCAGCGTGGGACGTGGAAGGTCACCAGATCGCCCGTGCGGGTGTCCACCGCGTCCCACTCCCCGGCGAACCGCAGCACCGCCAGCGCCGAGGTGGGAAATTTGCGGCCGATCCGTACCGCGGCGTCGCTGTCGTGGGTGGCGGCGAGGTCCCACGCGGTCCACGGCATCCCCGGCGCGTGGCCGATCACCAGCAGCGTCGATACCACCGGATCGGTGAGCCGCACCAGCTCGATCAGATATTCGGCGGACGCCTCGTAGATACCGGATTCGAACACCACCGGGGCCCCGATCCCGGTGGCGACCAGGGTCTCCCTGGTACGTGTGGCGGTCGAACAGCGGACCTCGTCCACCGGCGGTAGCGTCGCCCGCAACCAGTCGCCGGCCAGACCGGCCTCGCGGACTCCGCGCGGCGCCAGCGGCCGCTCGTGATCGGCGACCCCGGCCGGATACGCCGACTTGCCGTGCCGCATCAAGATCAGAGTCCGTGCCATGAAACCACCGTAGGCACCCTCCGTTCGGAGATCCACAACACACTCGAGGCAAACTGAAAGCGGCGTCACAATAGAGTGGAGGTCCGGTGACCCCGGTCCGCACCAAGTCGTGGCACCACCCGCCACCCGCGATCCGGACGGCACCAGACCGCATATAAGTCTCGAGGATCTGTACAACTATGGCCTACGTAATCACGCAACGTTGCTGTAACGACGCCAGCTGCGTTTCCGAGTGCCCGGTCGATTGCATCCGCCCGACTCCGGACCAGCCGGAATTCGCGACGACCGAAATGCTCTACATCGACCCCGACACCTGCATCGACTGCGGCGCCTGTGTCGACGCGTGCCCGGTGGAGGCCATCTTCTCCGAGGACGATCTGTCGGCCTCGCTGGCCCGCTTCCGGGATATCAACGCGGCCTGGTTCGAACGGCATCCGCTGGAATCCAACCTGGACCCGATCTCGACCCCCGTGCGCCCGCCCAAGGAATTGGGCACCCTGCGGGTCGCCATCGTCGGCGCCGGACCGGCGGCCGCCTACGCGGCCGACGAACTGCTGCGCCGCTGCGATGTACAGGTGGAGATGTTCGACCGGCTACCCACTCCGTGGGGCCTGGTGCGCGCGGGCGTGGCACCCGATCATCCCGGCACCAAGACGGTGGCCGGCATGTTCGAATCCGCGTTCCGGCGCGATACGCTCCAGTACTACCTGAACGTCGAGGTCGGTACCCACGTGACGCACGAGGAACTGCTCGCGCACCATCACGCCGTGCTGTACGCGGTCGGGGCGTCCTCGGACCGCCGGATGGGCATCCCGGGCGAAGATCTGCCCGGTAGCCACTCCGCCACCGAATTCGTCGCCTGGTACAACGGCCATCCCGACTACGCCGACCGCGTCTTCGATCTCTCCGGTGAGCGCGCCGTCATCGTCGGCAACGGCAATGTGGCCCTCGATGTCGCCCGGGTGCTGACCGTGAACCCCGACGAACTCGCCAAAACCGATATCGCCGACCACGCCCTGGCCGCCCTGCGCGGCAGCAATATCCGGGAAGTGGTGGTACTCGGGCGGCGCGGACCGCTGCAGGCGGCCTACACCTCGCCGGAATTCCTGGCCTTGGCGCATCTGTCCGGCGTCGATATCGTCATCGACCCGGCGGAACTCGAACTCGACCCCGCGTCGCAGGCGCTGCTCGACGACCCGGACATCGAGCCGTCGCTGAAGCTGAAGTACACGCTGGCCGAGGAATTCGCCGCGAAACCGTCCACCGAGGGCAACAAGCGGATCGTCTTCAAGTATCTGGCGGCCCCGACCGCGGTCACCGGCGCTGACAAGACGGAGGGCCTGGAGTACGCCCGCAACGAACTGGTCGAGGAGGACGGTGTCCTCAACGCTCGCCCCACCAGCGATACCGGCACGCTGCCCGCGTCGCTGGTGCTGCGTTCCATCGGCTACCGCGGTAAGCCGATCCCGGACCTGCCGTTCGACGACAAGCGCGCGGTCGTGCCCAACGAACACGGCCGGGTCCTCGGCCCCGACGGAGTCCCGGTAGCCGGCGTCTACGTCAGCGGCTGGATCAAACGCGGCCCCCGGGGTGTCATCGGCTCCAACCGCGTCGACTCCGAGGAGACGGTGGAAGGCCTGATCGCCGATTTCATCGCGGGCAAACTGGTCGCCCCCACCGGCGACCGCGCCGCGCTCCGCGCGCTGGTCGAGGAACGCCAGCCCGACCTGGTCGACCGGGTCGGATGGAAGGCCATCGACCAGGCCGAGCGCGGGGCAGGAAAGGAAGCCGGCCGCCCCCGAGTGAAGTTCACCAGCCTGGCCGACCTGCTGCAGGCGGCGAAGGGGGTGTGATCTTCGGCGCGGCTTCGCCGCGCGGGGTTCGGCCCCCGAAGCGTCGGCTTTCCGCCCTCGGGACTCGCGGCTGCGCCACATGCGCTTCGAGGGCCGAAAGCCGACGCGGGCCGAACACTTTCAGGGCCTCGTAAAACGAGGCGCTGGGGGACAATCCCCTTGCACAGCCTGTGACCATTCGGCCAACTCCAACTAGCTCCACCGCCGGATCGCCGGGACGAGCCGGGCGAACCTCACGGTGTAGTCGGCGAACGACAGGACGGCCAGGATGCGGCGGTGGTCACCGACCCAGGACGGTAAGCCCGCCATTCGCAAACGCGGGCCGATCATTCTCCTCGCGGAACTTCGTGCCGATCAGGCAGGCCGAGGAGGTGTAGGTGGTGAGTTCGGCGAAGAAGTCCAGCAGGTCGATCTCGCCCTCCGCGTCATCAGGGGCGTTCCCCTCGCCCCATTACTACGCGACCGGAGCACCCCGGCTCATCCGTATGGTCCACTCCGCCAAAATGCCCACCCTCCCGGCGCCGAGTCCAGCGAGGCCCCCAAAGGGTTCGGCCCGGGTCTGCTGTCAGCGCTCGAAGCGCATGTGGCGCAGCCACGAGTCTCGAGCGCTGAC
>NZ_JBSFRU010000243.1:0-9911 GCF_053589395.1 Nocardia sp. NPDC003345 | reverse complement strand
GGTATCCGATCCCATACCGCGGCACAGTGTTCCGTTGCAGGTGGGAGGCGGTACTTCCGGGGCGCTTGTCGGCTCCGGCCTCTAGAATGGTGTCGGCCGCGGCATTTCCTCCGCCGTGGCACGTCGATCCAGGAGGGGACGATATGGCAGCCGGACTCAGCCCTACGGAGAACCCAGCGACCGAGCATCCGGAGTTGGAGGCGCTGCCGGAGTGGCCGCAGGAGACCATCGCCGTCCTGGTCACCACAGATCCGGCGCCGCATGCCATTCCGGTCTCGTGGCCGGTGCGCGCCGGTGACCGCCGGATCCTGCTGAGTCTCAAATTCGATCGCGGTTCGCTGGCCCGCCTGCGGGAGCGGCCGCAGGTCGCCCTGCTGATACTCGGCGGCGGCAATGTGGCATTGTGTGCCCGCGGCGCGGCGAAGGTCATCGCCGAGGAGATGCCCGGCGCCGACGACTACGTCGCGGTCCGCCTCGACGTGGATACCATCGACGACCATCGGCAGTCGGCTTTCATGGTCGCCCAGGGTATTCAGCGCACCGTGCTGGACGACAGTGAGTTGCACGCGCTGGAACACCGGGTCGCGACATTGAAAACCTGGGCGGAGAACGAAGAGAAGAACTGAGGCCCGGCGCCGGGCCGCGCCGGAACCGGCGCGGGGCGCCGCGGGAAGGAGATCATGAGCGTCAACCTGGCCAAGGGCGGCAATGTCTCGCTGTCCAAGCAGGCCCCCAACCTGACCAAGGTCGCCGTCGGACTGGGCTGGGACGTGCGCACCACCACCGGCGCCGACCACGACCTCGACGCCAGCGCCCTCGCCACCGGGCCGGATCTGAAGGTCCTCTCGGATCAGCACTTCGTGTTCTACAACAACCTTCGCTCCCCCGACGGCGCCATCGAACACACCGGTGACAACCTCACCGGCGCGGGCGACGGCGACGACGAGGTCATCAATGTGGACCTGGCGAATACGCCGGAATCGATCACCAATATCTTCTTCCCGGTCTCCATCCACGACGCCGATCAGCGCGGGCAGTCCTTCGGGCAGATCCGCAACGCCTATATCCGCGTGGTGGATCTGGGCACCGGCGCCGAGCTCGCCCGTTACGACCTCTCCGAGGACGCCTCGTCGGAAACGGCCATGGTGTTCGGCGAACTGTATCGCCGGCAGGGCGAATGGAAGTTCCGCGCGATCGGCCAGGGCTACGCGTCGGGGCTGGCGGGCATCGCCCGCGACTACGGCGTGAACGTCTGACGCGCACGTCACCTCCGACGCTCAGCCGGGATCGGAGCAGAGCTGGGAAACCAAGGTATCGCGGGCCCACTCTTCCCATTTCTCCGGTGACCAGTCGCGCTCACCGACGAAGACCAGATAGAGCTGTGGGCTGAGCACGCCGAACAGCAGGTCCGCCGCCTCCTCGACGGTAAGCCCCGGGCGTATACCGGGCTTGCCGGCCAGAGCCTCGGCCGCCGCGTACTGCACGGTGTAGCGCGGGTCGGGGCCGTCCGGCCATTGCGCGGCGATCTCCGGATCGGTGGCCGAGGCGGCCGCGATGAGCGGCATGATCGGGGCGACCCGCCCCAGGATCTCGCGGGTGCCGTGGACGTGCGCCCGCAACTGACCGGCCGCCGTGCGCTCGGCGCACGCGGCCCGGAACCATTCACGATCCATTGTGGCGACCGGTTCGGTATCCCCCGCGATGGATGTATCGACGACGTCCTTGAACAGTGTGCGCTTGTTGTGGAAGACGAAGTAGACCGTCTGCACGGCCACACCGGCCCGGTCTGCCACTTCCTGCAGATTCGTCGCCCCGTACCCCTGCGCGACGAACAATTCGCGCGCCGCGTCGACGATCTTCCGGCGGGTGCGGCGTGCGCGCTCACCTCGTTTGTCCGGCCGCTTGACTGCCTCCATGCCGCAAGTGTATCTCTAGAAATCATCACTAGAGTTCAACTCTAATTTGTGGAGGATCGATGAACCAGCCCGAGACGACCCCGAGGCCCGGTCCGGCCCCGACCGCGAGCGAGCAACACCGCGAAGAAGAAGCCGTCCATCGCGCGCTGGCGGATTTCTACCGCGCCGGCAAGGCACCATGGGACACCGGCGTCACCCCACCGGAACTGATCGCGCTGATAGAAGGGCCGGACCCGGTGCCGCCCGGGCGCGCCCTCGAACTCGGCTGCGGCACCGGGACGAACGCGATCTATCTCGCCCGGCACGACTGGGAGGTCACGGCCGTCGATCTGATCGACAGGGCCGTCGACGAGGCCAGAGCTAAGGCCGCGGCCGCGGCGGTGACGGTACGACTCCTGCCGGGAGACGCCACCCGGCTCGACGACCTGGACGCACCCGGCCCCTTCGAGCTGTTCTTCGATCTGAGCTGCTACTGCGGCATACCGCTGCACCGCCGGAGCGCGTATGCCACCGGACTCACCGAGCGCGCGGCGCCGGGAGCACGGTTGCTGATGTTCGGATACGGCCCCGAACCGGCCGGCGCTTCGAGGTCCCCGCTCGAATCGTGGGCGGCGGGCGTCACCGCCGAGGAACTCCGTGCCGGGTTCCCCGGCTGGGAGTTGCTCGACGTCACGCCGGGTACGAACTCGGTACCGACCTCTTGGTTCACCCTGCGCCGCAAGGCCTGACGATCCCGGCGGCGACGGCGTGAACGTCCAGGATGTATCAGACGGTCGCCGCCATCGGAGCCGGACGGGCGTCGACTCCGCGGACCAGCCAGAAGTACAGAGGCGGCAGGACCAGCTCGAGGACGGTCAGGCCGATGACGAACGGGTGCGGCCAGCCGTGCGCCGCGACCGAGAAGAAACGGGACAGGCCGCCCACGAACATGATTCCCGCCAGCCACCGCACCGCGTTCCCGGCCACCGGCGACTGTCGTACCGCCCAGATCCAGGCGAGCCCGTAACCCGCGAATATCGCGCCGAAGAAACGGTTCTGATTGTCGTCGGTCGCGGTGAGGGCGCCCGTATCCGGGACCGCGTCCGGGCCGATGACGATATGCGCCAGCCCGATCAGGGTGCAGATCACGCCCATCATCCAGCACAGCGATCGCAGTGTCTTTTCCATATGAGCACTCCCCATCGAATCCCCTGCGTGCCGCACAACCCACGCGACCCAGAGTTAGTTGACGTGTGTCTACTAAGACCATACGACCGCCGGTAGACACACGTCAACTAACGTGGTCGTAATGAGCACCCGTCGCCGGCTCGCACCCGAGGAACGCCGCGAACTCCTGGTCGACGCCGGGGAGCGCCTGTTCGCGGATCGGGCCTACGACGAGGTCCTGATGGAGGATGTGGCGGCCGCGGCCGGAGTCTCACGAGCCCTGCTGTATCGCCACTTTCCCAACAAGCGCGAGCTCTTCGCCGAGGTCTACCGGCGCGCGGCCGCCCGGCTGCTCGATGACACCGTCCTGGACTCGCAGCGGCCGCTCGACGACCAGCTGGCCGCCGCCCTCGATACCCATTTCGACTATTTCGAGGCCAACGCGCATTCGGTGATCGCCGCCAACCGGCAGCTCGCCGGCGATCCGACCGTTCAGGCCATCATCTGGGGCGAACTCGGCGAACTGCGCTACCGCATGGTCGATATCACGGGCCTGACCGGAACGCGCCGCGACGCGGCATCGTCGGTGATCATGAGCTGGCTGACCTTCGTCCGGGTACTCACCGTCGACTGGCTGGAGCAGCGCTCCTGCACCCGCGACCAGCTCCGGGCCGTCTGCATCGGCGCACTGGGCGGGGCGCTGAGGCCGATCCTCGGCGCGAGCGAAACCTGAGGACTCCCAACGCCGGTCACCCGCCGGCCGGACCCGGGCCGTCCGCACGATTCAGGCAGCGAACGCCGAGAGATGGTCGGCCAGGAACCGGGCCAGGGTACGAGGCGGCCGCCCGGTGACCTCCCGCACCGTCGGGTGGATCTCCGCCCAGACCGCCCCCATCGCGGCCTGCATTGCAGGCAGGTCGGTGGCATGGGGCTCCGTACGCCCGCGCCCGCCAGCCGCGCGGCCAGGTCCGCGACGGGCAGATCCACATACCGGATCTCGCGGCCGAGCACGGTGGTCATGACGGCGGCGATCTCGTCGTGGGTCGGCGATTCGGGGCCGGTCAGCAGGTAATCGCGCGATTCGCCGACCGGAGCGGTCAGCAGCGCGGCGGCGACATCGCCGATATCCCGGGCGTCGATGTAGTTGACCGGCTGCGCGCCGTAGGAACCGTAGAAGCGATCCTGCCTCAGTTCGGTGCGGAAGTACTGCATGAAACCCGTGGGCTGCAGGATCGCGTACGGAATACCCGAAGCCCGGAGATGTTCGTCGACCTCGCCGTGGACACCCCCGGCCAGCCGCCCGCCCGGTACGGCACCGAGCACCGATACGGTCACGATCTGCGCGACACCGGCGGCGCCGGCCAGGTCGACGACCGCCTCGAAGGTCTCGGCGAAGCGGGGGAACGGGTTGGCGTTGAGGAACAGACGATCACCGGGAGAAAGCGCCGCGCCGATCGACTCCGGCTCTTCGAAGTCGCCGATTACGGTGTCGACGCCCAGTTCTACCGGTCGCCGCACCACCGCCCGCACCTCCCGGCCGGAGCCCTCGCCGCACAGCCGCTCGATCAGCGCCGTGCCCACCGTTCCGGTGCCGCCCGTGACCACGATCATCATGCCTCCCTGAATCGCCCAAGAGGAACCGGAACCTCCGATTCCTCTTACGCGACGACGCTACACTAAACGGAATTCAATCGTCCATTTCTGGAGGGTCATGCGCGCGGATGCCAGGCGCAACCTGGACAAGATCGTGGCGGCGGCCTCCGAGGTCGTGGCCGAGCAAGGCATCGACGCGCCGATGAAGGCGATCGCCGACCGGGCCGGAGTCGGAGTGGGCACCCTCTACCGCCGCTTCCCCGACCGCGGCGCCCTGATCTCGGCCATCGGGCTGCACTATCTGAATTCGATCGCCGGGGCCCTGGCACGGATCGCGGGCGACAATCCCGACGCCTGGACCACGATCCGGCTGTTCGTCCTGTGGGTGGCCGACTCCGGCCGGGGCGCTCTGGCGGCCGCATTGGCAGAACTGCCCGACACCGTGTTCACCGACAGCGCGGAGTTCGCCGAAGAGCGCTACCGCTGGGTGCGCCGCCTCGACGATCTCGTGCGCCGGGCCCAGGCCGACGGCGCCCTCCGGCCGGACGTACACGCCGACGACATCGTGTATCTGCTCAACGTCTTCACCTGCCACCCGAATGCCCTACCCGGCCCCGCGGCCGCCGACCCCGCGAAATACCTGCACTACATGCTCGACGGTATGCAGGCGGCAGCGGCAACTCCCCGCGCGGAGGCGCAACGCGCCGGCGCCGCGAGCTAGTTCACGATCAGGAAGCGTTGGGCCAGAACCGGGTCCAGTCCGCGGGTGAGAGCGGAAGCCGGGCGCCCCGGGCCCGTTCGGCGGCGTCCTCGGCACCGCGGATGGCGGCGGCGAAGGCCAGCGTCGCCTTACGTACGACCTCTTCGGCGCTCTCCGGGCCGCCCAGATACACGACGCGGAGCGCTTCCGGGACGAGGTCGGCGGGCAGGCCCGCCCGCGCGCTGCGGGAGCGGACCTTCTCGGCCAGCGCCAGGGCCGGCTGGGCCATGGCGATACCGTCGAGGCAGGAGCGCCGGGTCTTCTCCGCGGATTTTCGTTCCTCCCAGGCCTTTTCCTGCGCCGCGATCTTCTCCTCGACCGTGGCCGCCGCACCGGCACCGGACTCCCGCGGATCCGGACCCAGCTGCGGACTGCGATTCACCAGTTTTGCCACCAGCGTGGCCGCCACATCGTCGACGGTGAATTCCCCGGCCGCCTCGGCGATCCGGGAGTGGAACAGCACCTGCAGCAGCAGATCGCCCAGCTCCTCGCGAATGGTGGCGACGTCCTCCTGCTGGATCGCGTCCAGCAGTTCGTAGGTCTCCTCGAGTAGATACGGCCGCAGCGAATCGTGGGTCTGGGTGACCTCCCAGCCGCCGAACCGCCACAGCCGGTCCATCACCTCGACCGCCTCGGCCAATCCCGCCGCCACCGTGGCGGTTTCCCGGTCGAGCGCACCGGGCTCCGGACCAGCGGACGCCGGCCCCGTGTCCACGCTGCCGGTGGATCCCCGATCAGCGGTCATCGCGCCGGGGTGACCTCGGTCGCGACGGTGAGGTCGACCGCCCCGGCCGCCTTACCGTCGAGGGCGAGCAGCAGATCCGCCAGATATTGCAGCAGTGCCACATCGCGGAGCCGATCGGCCCCGACACTGTCACGTACCCGCGGCAGCGGCAGCTGCACCACACCACTGGCGGCCCGGTAGGTCGCGCTGGGGTAGATCCGCTTGAGCCGCATCTGTTTCGAATCCGGCAGCGACATCGGCGACACCTTCACCGTGGTACCGGTGACCGCGATTTCGGTGACGCCGTACTCGCGGGCCAGCAACCGCAGCCGCGCCACCGACACCAGCCGGCCGACCTCCACCGGCAACGCGCCGTAGCGGTCGACCAGTTCCTCCACCACGCCCGCCAGCGCCGGATCGTCCTGGGCGGCGGCGAGTTTCCGGTAGGCCTCCAACCGCAGCCGGTCGCTGGCGATGTAGTCCGGCGGGATATGGGCGTCCACCGGCAGATCGATACGCACCTCTTTGGTTTCCTCGGTGGTGATCGGTTTCCCGTCGGCGGCCGCCCGGTAGGCCTCCACCGCCTCACCGACCAACCGCACATAGAGGTCGAAACCCACTCCGGCGACGTGCCCGGACTGTTCGGCGCCGAGCACATTGCCCGCACCCCGGATCTCCAGATCCTTCATGGCCACGGCCATACCGGCGCCGAGGTCGGAATTCTGGGCGATGGTGGCGAGCCGGTCGTAGGCCGTCTCGGTGAGCGGTTTCTCCGCGGGATACAGGAAATAGGCGTATCCGCGTTCCCGGCTGCGCCCGACCCGGCCGCGCAACTGATGCAACTGCGAGAGTCCGAGCGCATCCGCCCGTTCCACTATCAGGGTGTTGGCATTGGAGATGTCCAGCCCGGTCTCGATGATGGTGGTGCACACCAGCACGTCGTATTCCCGCTGCCAGAACCCCTGCACCGTACGTTCGAGGGTGTCCTCGTTCATCTGCCCGTGCGCGACCACCACCCGCGCCTCCGGCACCAGATCCCGGATCCGCTTGGCCGCCTTCTCGATCGACGACACCCGGTTGTGCACATAGAACACCTGGCCGTCGCGCAGCAGCTCCCGGCGGATCGCCGCGGTGACCTGTTTATCGTTGTAACCGCCGACGTAGGTGAGCACCGGATGCCGTTCCTCCGGCGGGGTGAGGATCGTCGACATCTCCCGGATTCCCGCCAGGCTCATCTCCAGCGTGCGCGGGATCGGGGTCGCGGACATCGTGAGGACGTCCACATGGGTGCGCAGGGCCTTGATATGTTCCTTGTGCTCGACGCCGAAACGCTGTTCCTCGTCCACGACCACCAGTCCGAGGTTCTTCCAGCGGACCCCGGTCTGCAGCAGGCGGTGCGTGCCGACCACGATATCGACCTCACCCTCGGCCATTCCGGCCAGCACCTCCCGCGATTCGGCGGGATCGGTGAAGCGCGACAACCCCCGCACGGTCACCGGGAAACCGGCGATCCGCTCGGTGAAAGTCTGCAGATGCTGCTGGGCCAGCAGGGTCGTGGGCACCAGGACCACCACCTGCTTACCGTCCTGCACCGCCTTGAACGCCGCCCGGACCGCGATCTCGGTCTTGCCGTAGCCCACGTCGCCGCACACCACGCGGTCCATCGGCACGGCCTTCTCCATATCCGATTTCACATCGGAGATGGCGGTCAGCTGATCCACGGTCTCGGTGAACGCGAACGCGTCCTCCATCTCCCGCTGCCACGGAGTATCCGGACCGAACGCGTGCCCCGGCGCGGCCTGCCGGGCGGCATACAACTGCACCAGTTCGCCCGCGATCTCCCGGACCGCCTTACGCGCTTTGCGTTTGGTGTTGGCCCAGTCGGCGCCACCGAGCTTCGACAGGCTCGGCATCTCTCCGCCCACGTACCGCGAGAGCTGGTCCAGCGATTCCATCGGCACGAACAGCCGGTCGCCGGGCTGGCCGCGTTTACCGGGCGCGTACTCGATGACCAGGTATTCCCGCCGGGCTCCGCCGACGGTGCGCTCGATCATCTCCACGAACCGGCCGATGCCGTGCTGATCGTGCACGACCATATCCCCGGCGTTCAATGCCAGCGGATCGACCTGGTTACGACGCTTGGCGGGCAGCCGCTTCCCGTCACCCGGCGCGGTGACCCGGTTACCGGTGAGATCGGATTCCGCGACCACCACCAGACCGGCGTCACCGAAGATCACCCCGTCGTGCAGCGAACCGCACAGCACACCGACCACGCCGGGCTCCGGCTCCGCACCCGCCGCCAGCTGGGCCGCCGGCACCTCCGCCTCACCGAGACGTTCCAGGGTGCGCTGCGCGGTACCGTGCCCGGCCAGTACCACCACCGCCCGGCCGCCGGTGAGCACATGCGCCCGCAGCGACGCGAAAATCGTCGCGACCAGTTCATCGGACCCCCGCGCCGCCGGCCCGGTCTGCACCGGCAACTCCACCTCGGCCGGATCGCCCGACGCCAGCGGGCTCAGCGTCCACCACGGCAGCTCACGCTCATCGGCGCTGTCCCGGATCTCCGACAGCGGCCGATACGCCGACGCGGCCAGATCCAGGCCGTGCGCGCCCAGCGGTGCGTCCCCGCCGAAGGACGCCGCCGTCCACGACGCCTCCAGGAACTCCTCCCCGGTACGCATCAGATCGGCGGCCCGGGTACGGACCTTCTCCGGATCACACACCAACAGGTGGGTCCCGCCCGGCAGCTGTTCGGTGAGCAACCGCAACTCCCCGGGCTGCAGCACCGGCAGCAGGGCTTCCATCCCCTCCACCGGGATCCCCTCGCCCAGCTTGTCCAGCATTTCCACCAGTGCCGCGTCCGCCGGATTGGCGGCCGCCACCGCCGCGGCCCGCTCCCGCACCTCGGTCGTGAGCAGCAACTCCCGGCACGGCGGCGCCACCACCGCGGTCAGCGAAGTCTCCCCCAGCGACCGCTGATCGGCCACCGAGAACGGCCGCAACTCGGTGATCTCGTCACCCCAGAACTCCACCCGGACCGGATGGTCGGCGGTCGGCGGGAACAGATCCAGAATGCCGCCACGCACCGCGAACTCACCGCGCTTGCCGACCATATCCACCCGCGTATACGCGAATTCGACCAGTCGCGAAACCAACTCGTCGAAATCGGCCTCCCCGCCGATCCGCAACACCACCGGTTCGATATCGCCCAGCCCACTCGCCATCGGCTGCATCAGCGACCGCACGGTGGTGACCACGACCCGCAACGGCTCCGGGAACACCGGATCCTCCGGATGCGCCAGCCGCCGCAACACCTCCAGCCGGCGGCCCACGGTATCCGCGCCCGGCGACAGCCGCTCATGCGGCAGCGTCTCCCACGACGGGAACTGGGCCACCCCGGCCCCCAGCATCTCGGTGAGCTCCAGCGTCAGATCATCGGCTTCCCGCCCGGTCGCCGTCACCAGCACCACGGGACGATCGCTGGCCACGGTCGCCGCCACGAACGACCGCACCGCCGACGGCGCCACCAGCTCCACCGGCGACTGCCCGAGCATCCCCGAAACGGTCCGCAACGCGATATCGGCACCGGCCACCGCGGCCAATCCCGCCAATGGTGGACGAGGGGCAGACATGTTCTCTCCTGAATCGCGAATGAAACAGTTCTCCCGGCCGAGAGGAGTTTACTGTGCTTATTGGCGCGGCTTCGCCGCGCGGGGTTCGGCCCTCTGAGCGTCTGCTGTCAGCGCTCGAGACTCGCGGCTGCGCCGCCTCG
>NZ_JBSFRU010000242.1:0-9958 GCF_053589395.1 Nocardia sp. NPDC003345 | reverse complement strand
AGGGCGGTCAGTTCGTTGATCTCGCGTGCGAGCAACCCCGGATCCAGCGCGGCGATACCGTCCACGGCCGAAGCGGGCCACCAGCGGGACGCCCAGTGCGCGTACCCGAGCCGCCGCACCGCCGCGGCGAGTTCCGGGCGTTCGGGACGTACCGGTAGTTCCACCGGTTCGGTGTATTCGTCCACGGCGACCGCGATCCCGGCACCGTAGACGGCCCACAGCCATGCCTGGGCGGTATCCGGATCGTGCAGCGTGGCGGCCGGCACCCAGTACTCGGCGGGCACACTCCAGCTCAGATGCCCACCGAGCACCTCGAGCACCGCGGTGTCCACGCCGGGATCGGCGTCGGTGGTCAGCGGCGCGCCGGCCGGGGCGATGGTCCACAGGTCCGGCCGGATCCGGCGGACCACGACGGTCCCGGCCATCACACGGCCCGCGGTTCGGCCGATTCGGGTTCCGCCTCGGCCGCCTCGGCCCGTGCGCTCAGCACCTTCCGCACCTTGGCCCGGTGGTCCAGCACCACCGAGCGCGCCACGCCGTCGAGTAGATCCCACAGTTCCCCGGGATCGGTGACCGGCAGTTCACGCACATCCCGGCCGTGCAACCGGACCCACAGCCGCCGCAGATACGGCCGCCACGGGGTGCGCAGTTCGGCGGCGATATCGCCCAGCGGATGCGAATCCGCGGCTACCGGCCGCACCGCGAGCCGGCGCGCCTGCAGTACGTAGGCCTCGCGCTGCCAGCGGCTGTTGACCACCCGGTGGGCCTGCGCCCCCGGGTCCGGCTCGGTGGCCGGACCACCGATCGGCGCCAGCCCGAGCGCGAGTTCCACCCCCGTCGTCGCGACCACCCGCAGCGATTCGCCGAGCAGGGCCCACGGGGCGCAACTGCGGGCGATCTCGGTGGTGACCAGGTCCGGGATCGGGGGCAGCTCACCGCGTTCGGTCGAGACCTGCAGCACCGTGAACACCCGTTCGCAGACCGTGCGGTCGAAGGGCGCGCCCAGGCCCGCGGTGGATGCCGACGCGCCCAGTTCGGGCCGGCGCGGAGCCGGATATCCGGTCAGGCCGAACATGTTCGCGTCGTAGGCGGCGCCCGGTTCGCGCCACATTTCGATACCGGAATGCGTACCCGCGTTGGCGGCGGCGAGCTCGCGCAGCAGCCGGCTACCGGCGCCGGAATCGGAGCCGGTACGAGTCGCTACGGCGTGCTCGAGCAGCCGCCGCGGCCCGTCGGTACGCGGCATGGGCACCGCGGGCGGGGCCGGTCGGCGGCGCCATGCCTTGCCGAGCAGATCCGCCAGTTCCGCGGCCCGCACCGGATCGGTGAGATGGTCCCGCAACGCCTGGGTGGTGCGCCCGGCCGCGAAGCCGTGGATCTCGCGCAGCACCGCCTCGGCCCGCAACCGGTCGCGGGCCGGGTCCGGGTGGCCACGGGTCGCGGCGAGTTCGAAACACCGCTGGAAATAGAGATCTTGGGCGTTGCCCTCGGTGATCCGCAACCGGCGCCGGGTCTGTTTGAGCAAGGTGAACCAGGCCGCGGTCGCGCGTAACGCGTCGGCATGGGCGTGTACCCGGGCGGCCAGCAGGGTGGCGCCGTCGTCGGTGAGGATCGCGCCACCGCAGGCCGGGTACCGGACCGGCCGGATGACCAACGGGTCGAGGATCGCCTTCACGGTCCGGCGCAGCGGACCGCCGTGCGGGCCGCTCAACGCCTCGACACCCTCGAGACCGCGCCATACCTCATCGAGCACCATGGCCCGCGGTCGTCGCATATGCCCAGGTTATCGGAGTACGAGCGGGGGTGCCGAGACAAAACTCGAGATCGGTAGGCGGCGCGCGGTTCGTACTTTTCTCGCAACGGCCCCGGACACCGGGCCCGCACCACCGAGAGAACAGGAAACACCATGAACGCCAAGCTCTTCCGCATCGCCGCCGTCACCGTCGCCGCCTCCGCGGCCCTGCTGGTCTCCGCCTGCGGCGACGATCCCGCGAGCGCTCCGGCCGCCCCGGCACCGGGCACCCCGGCCGCCACCCAGACCGCCCCGGCCGGCGGCTCCTCGGCCGCCCTCGTGGACGGTGCGGCGTTGGATGCCGATTTCGAGACCACCTGCGCGAAACAGGGCAACACCCTCGCGCTCGCGCTGACCGATACCGACAACAGCAAGTACGGCCAGTTGAGCGTGAGCGCCAGCATCCTCGACGACACCACCGTCCAGGCGGTCGGTATCGCCGGCAGCCAGGGCGGCTCCGCCGGGATGCCGTACGCCGTCGGTTACGGCAACGGGCAGCCGGGCGGCTCGGCGAAGGTCAGCAGGGACGGCGACACCTACACCGTCACCGGTGAGGGCGTCGGTGCTCCCGATATGTCCAACCCGATGGCCGGACCGTCCACGGCGACCTTCGAGATCACCTTCGCCTGCTCCGACATCGTCGGCGGCTGATCCACCGGGCCCGGGTTTCCGGCTCCGTGTCGCCCGGCCCACCGGCCCGGGCGACACGGTGGCCAGGTATCCGGACCACCACTCACAGGAGAAACCATGATTCGCACCCTGCGCACCCTCGCCCTCGTCTTCGCCGCTCTCGCGGCCGGCGCCTACCTCTGGCACGGGCTCACCTACGAGCCCGGCCGCTGGGAACCCTCCTATCTCGCCTGGCTCAACGGGTTCCTGGCACTGCCGATCATCGCCGTCACGCTGGTGGTCACGACCTTCGCGTTCACCGGAAGCGGGATCGTCACCGCCCTCACCGGACACAACACCGGCGAGTTCCGCGACGCGCCCCTGGGGCTGGGCACGGTGAAATCCTTCGGGCACACCGGCGTAACCCTCAACGACCAGCCGCAGATCCGGATCGAGTTCAGCGTCGAAGGGGCCGACGGCAAGATCTTCGACGCGACCGCGAAAACGATCGTGCCACTGACCGAGCTGGCGCTGCTCACTCCGGGTGTGGTGCTGCCGGTGCGGTATCGGCCGGACCGGCCCGGGATCGTGCAACTGGACCTCTCCGGCGACAGTGCCGCGGCTCAGCGGGTGATGAACGAATCGATGATCCGCAAAGGGTTCACGACCCGCGAGAAGATCGATATCGCCGCCCGCGGCATCACCGCGCAGGCGGTGGTGCAGTCACTGACCGTGCCGGGCGAGATCCGCGGCGGGCATTCCCTGGTGAACGTGGGCCTGGCCGTCACCCGGCCCGACGGCAGCACCTTCACCACCACCTCGGAGAAATTCCTGCCCCCGGCCGCGATCGGCAATGTGCAGGTCGGCCGGATCGTCACCACCCACTATCTGCCCGAGAACGAACGAGAGGTGGTGCTGAGCATCCCGGTCAACGCCTGACCGGCGCGGATGGGCCCGTCCCGTGGGGACGGGCCCATTCGCGTGCCCGGGCGCCGGGTCCGGCCGACCGCGCGGGCGATCACAGGACGGCGACGGCAGCGACGAAGCGGTCGAGCTCGTCACGGCTCACGAAATAGTGCGGTGAGGCCCGCACCAGCGAATCCAGTCCACGGGCCGACATATCGAGCAGGGTCGAGCCACGGTGGCTCACGCTCACCGTGATGTCCTCGCCCAGCAACCGGTCCCGGACCTCGACCGATTCCAGGCCGTCCACCGTGAAGGATACGATCCCACTGTGCTCGACCCCGAGATCGCGCACGGTGACCCCGGGCAGCTCACCCAGCGCGCCCCGCAGATATCCGGCGCGCTCGGCGATCGCGGCGTAGACCTCGTCCGGGCCGAGATCGAGAAGGTACCGCACCGCCGCGCCGAGCCCGAGACGGGCCGCCACATCGTGCTCCCAGAACTCGAACCGGGTGGCGTCGGTGGCGAGCCGGTATTCCTGCGGCCCGGTCCACTGGGCGCTCAGCAGATCGACCCGGGACGGTTCCAGCGTGTTCACCAGTTCGGGCCGCACGTACAGAAAACCGGTGCCCCGGGGACCGCGCAGCCATTTTCGACCGGTGGCCGACAGCGCGTCCACCCCGAGTTCGGCCACATTCAGCGGTAGCTGGCCGGCCGATTGGCAGGCATCGAGCACCACCACGGCCCCGGCCGCGCGCGCGATCCGCGCGGCCGCGGCGACCGGATTCACCAGGCCCCCGTTGGTGGGCACATGCAGCAGCGACACCAGCCGGACCCGCTCGTCCATCATCGCGGTCAGGGCGTCGAGGTCGATCCGGCCCCATTCGTCGCCGGGGATCGATTCCACCCGCGCGCCGGTGGCGCGGGCCCGCTGCAGGGCCGCGACGGCGTTGCTGGCGTAGTCGGCGCCGGAGATCAGGATGCGATCACCGGGGCGCAGCGGGATCGCGTAGAAGAAATCGGTCCACGCGCGGGTCGCGCTGTCGCTGAGGGCGATGGTCCCCGGTGTGGTGCCGAGCAGCGCCGCGATCGCGTCCTTGACCCCGGCCAGTTCCTCCAGCCGCTCGTTCGCGGCCCGGTATCCGCCGATCTCCGCCTCACGGCGCAGATGTGTGATCACGGTCTCGGTCACGATCCGCGGTGGAAGGGAGGATCCCGCACTGTCGAGGAACACCGATCCGGCGCCGACGCCGGGGGTATCTTCACGTACTCGCTGATCATCCACCATGACCTCGACCCTATGCGCTGCCGGTCGTCGCGGGCATCCGCGGCGGGTGCCGGATCCGTGACCCGTTCGCGCCGAAAATGTGTCCGCCCCCGTCGCTACTCTGGATTTCACGCGCGCCGCACCCGTGGCCGCCACCGCGCCCGGTTCGGTCCCGGGCCCGGTCGGCATTCCGCCGACAATCGAAGACGAGCCCTGCAGTACCGGCGACCGGATACGCGAGATCAACAAGCGAGAAGCCGCATGGAGGTTGCTATGGCGGTCACCCTCGAACACCCGGACTGGACCAGCGATTCACACCCACACCCGGCTCTGACCAGCCGCGCGGCCGCCGAGGCCTATCTCGGCGGGGTCTGTTTCAAGCTCGGACCGCCGACGCTGGTCGGTGCCGAGCTCGAATGGTTCACGGTCTGCGACGCCGGCGGCCGCGCCGCGCGCACCACCGCACCGCAATCCCCCGCCGCCGCTTCCCGGCGCCCGGCCGGCGGTAGCCCGCCGCAATCCCCCGGCGGCCCGCAGCGCGATTCCGCATTCGCCGGACGCCGCCCCACCACAGACCTGCTCGCGCAGGCACTCGGCGCCCACGCGCCCCGGTCGATCGCACCGGATTCCCCCGCTCTCCCCCTTCCCGGCGGTAGCCGGGTCACCGTCGAACCCGGCGGTCAGATCGAACTCTCCAGCGCCGCCGTCACCGACGTCACCGAGCTGTGTGCCCGGCTGGAAACCGACCGGCACCGGCTGGCCGGCCTGCTGTCGGACCGGTCCATCCGGATGGTCGCGGCCGCGGCCGACCCCGCCCGGAATCCACGATGCCAATTGCCGCTGCCGCGTTACCGGGCCATGGAGGACTACTTCGCCCGGATCGGCCCGTTCGGCAGGCTCATGATGAGCAATACCGCGGCCGTGCAGGTCAGTGTGGATGCCGGGGCCGACGAGGCCGAACTCGCCGCCCGCTGGACGGCCCTGCACGCCGCCGGGCCGGCCCTGGTCGCGGCCTTCGCCTGCTCGCCGGTACTGCGTGGTGCGCCGGACGGGCAGTGGGCCTCGCAGCGAATGCGCACCTGGCTGCACCTGGACCCCGCCCGCGCCTGCCCGCCGGTCACCGACTGGGCCGATCCGGTCGCCGGATACGCCCGCTGGGCCCTGGACGCCCCGCTGCTGTGTGTACGGCGGCACGAGGCCGACGGCGGCGGCAACTGGTCGGCGCCGCCGGAGGCCACGTTCGCCGACTGGCTGTCCGGTGCCCTGGACGAAGCCGTCGGCCGCCGCCCCGATATCGGCGATCTGGACTACCACCTCACCACCCTGTTCCCGCCCGTACGCCCCGGCGGCCATTTCGAGGTCCGCTACCTCGATGCCCAGCCCGGCGGGGACTGGGCGGTGCCGATCACGGTGATAGATGCCCTGCTGTCCACCCCGGCGGCCGTGGCCGACACCATCGCGGCCGGATCGGCCACCGCGGACCGCTGGCACGACGCGGCCCGTCACGGCCTGGCCGATCCGGAACTGCGAGCCGCGGCCGTTTCGGTACTCGAGGCCGCCGCCGCGCACGATCGGACCTCCGACCCCCGCCTGCCCGCAGCGGTGCGCCGCTGCGCCGCCGGATCACCGCCCGGAGGCAGCGAATGACCGCACACACCCACCATCGCGACCACCGCACCGAGAACACGCCGTCGAGTGGAGCAGCATCGTGACCATCGCCCATCCGAACGCCGACCGAACCGAGACCGAACGGCTACGCGACACCATCGCCGCCACCCTGACCCGGGCCAGGCAGCGCACCCTCGCCCTCACCGAATGCCTGGACGAGGCCGAACTCGCGGCCCAGCATTCCCCGCTCATGAGCCCGCTGGTCTGGGATCTCGCCCATATCGGCAACCAGGAGGAATTGTGGCTGGTACGTGATGTCGGCGGCCGGGAGGCGGTCCGGGCCGATATCGACGAACTCTACGACGCGTTCAAGCACGCCCGCTCCGACCGACCGGCCCTGCCGCTGCTCGATCCGCGCGGAGCCCGCGGCTACGTCGGCACGGTCCGCGAGAAGGTGTGGGACGTGCTGGAACGCACTCCTCTACACGGCGACGAGCTGGTCACCGGCGGTTTCGCCTTCGGCATGATCGCCCAGCACGAACAGCAGCACGACGAGACCATGCTCGCCACCCATCAGCTGCGGACCGGGGCACCGGTGCTGTCGGCCCCGCCGCCGCCGGCCGCGGCCACCGCCGTCCGCGGTGAGGTCGTCATCCCGGCGGGCGAATTCGTGATGGGTACCTCCACCGACCCGTGGGCCCTCGACAACGAACGTCCCGCACACCCGGTCGAGGTCGCGGCCTTCGCGATCGACGCCGCCCCGGTGAGCAACGCGCAGTATCTGGCCTTCGTCGAGGACGGCGGCTACGACCGGCGCGAGCTGTGGTCGGCGCACGGCTGGTCGCACCGGCAGGAGGCCGGGCTCACCGCGCCGCAGTTCTGGGAGCGCGATTCCGACGGGCAGTGGTGGCGCCGGGTATTCGGCGTCGGGCGGCCGTTGCGCCCGCAACAGCCGGTGGTGCACGTGTGCTGGTTCGAGGCCGAGGCGTACGCGAACTGGGCCGGTAAACGACTGCCCACCGAGGCCGAATGGGAGAAGGCGGCCCGCTTCGACCCCGGCACCGGCCGCACCCGCGCCTACCCGTGGGGAGATACCGAGCCCGGCCCCTCGACGGCCAATCTCGGGCAGCGGCATCTGGAACCCGCCGACGTCGGCGCGTATCCGGCGGGGGCCTCACCGGCCGGAGTGCATCAGCTCATCGGCGATGTCTGGGAGTGGACGTCTTCGGGATTCCATCCATATCCCTCGTTCCGGGCATTCCCGTACCGGGAGTATTCGGAGGTCTTCTTCGGCGGCGACTACCGGGTGCTGCGCGGCGGATCGTTCGGAACCGACCCGGTGGCCTGTCGCGGCACCTTCCGCAACTGGGATCATCCGATCCGCCGGCAGATCTTCTCGGGTTTCCGGCTGGCCCGCACCCCGGCCCCGGAAGAGGCGTGATGTGCCGGCACCTCGGCTACGTGGGTCCCGCGGCACCGGTGGGTGAACTGGTACTGCGCGGCCCGCATTCGCTGCGCACCCAGTCGTGGGCGCCCCGGGATATGCGCGGCGGCGGAACCATCAACGCCGACGGATTCGGGGTGGCGTGGTGGGCCGGCGAGCGGGTGACCCGCTACCGCAACGCCGATCCGATCTGGACCGATCCGGCGGTGGAAGAGGTACTGCCACAACTGACCTCGCATGCCGTGCTAGCCGCGGTGCGCTCGGCCACGGTCGGCATGCCGCTGGACCGCTCCGCCTGCGCGCCGCTGCTGTGGGATCGCTGGGCATTCAGCCACAACGGGGTGGTCCCGCGGTGGCGGACGGTTCTCACCGCGGTGCTGTCGGATCTCGATGTCGCCGCGACCCGCGCGGGGCTGACCCGCCGCTACGAGACCAGCCATCTGCTCGAGGCCGAGGCGCCGACCGATTCGGCCGCGCTGTGGGTACTGCTGCGCCGCCTGCTCGATCCCGACCCGCCCGCCGGACTCGCCGAAACCCCCGGCACCGCGCTACGCCTGCTGACCACGACGGTGCTGCACCACGCGCCGGACGCCCGGGTCAATCTGCTGCTCGGCAACGGCGAAGCGCTGTGGGCAACCACCTGCTACCACTCGCTGTCCGCACTGATCACCGACGAATTCGCGATCCTGGCGTCCGAACCCTACGACGACGATCCACGGTGGCAGGCGCTGCCCGACCGCAGCCTGGTGCACGCCCGGCCCGGCGCCCTGCGTATCGAATCCCTGGAAATGGCCGAATCCCCCGCGACCGAAAGCCTGACTCGATGACCGAACCCATCGTAGAAGTCCATCTCACCGACGCCGACCTCACCGCGGCACTGCGCGCCGACGCCCGGCGCGGCCTCACCGACAGCCCGAAATGGCTGCCGCCGAAATGGTTCTACGATGCCCGCGGCAGTGAATTGTTCGAACAGATCACCGCCCTGCCCGAGTACTACCCGACCCGCACCGAACGAGCCCTGCTGGAAAGCGTCGCCGGCGCCATCGCACGCACCGCGAAAGCCGAGGTGCTGGTCGAACTCGGCTCGGGTTCGGCGGCCAAGACCCGCATCCTGCTCACCGCACTCACCGGCGAAGGACCGCTCAAAACCTATGTACCACAGGATGTCTCGTCGTCCGCACTGCGCGCGTCGGCAGCCGAGGTGGCGGCGGAATTCCCCGGGCTCGCGGTACACGGCGTGGTCAGCGATTTCACCGACACCCTGGCGACACTCCCGCGCGGCGGCCGCCGCATGATCGCCTTCCTGGGCGGCACACTCGGCAATATGGTGCCCGCCGAACGCGCCGAATTCCTCGGCGGGATCCACGATGTGCTCGAACCGGGCGAACAACTGCTGCTGGGCGTGGGACTGGTGGTGGATCCGGCGATAGTCGTCCCCGCCTACGACGACGCGGCCGGAGTCACCGCGGAGTTCAACCGGAATGTGCTGCGAGTCCTCAATTCCCGGCTACGCGCGAACTTCGACCCCGAAGCCTTCCGCCACATCGCGCACTGGGACCCGGACAACGAATGGATCGAAATGCGGCTGGAGTCCACCGTGGACACCACCGTCACCGTCACCGACCTCGGGCTCACAGTGGGCTTCGCCCGAGGCGAGCAACTGCGTACCGAGATCTCGGCGAAATTCCGGCTGGAGGGTCTGGGCGAAGAACTCAGGGGGGCGGGATTCGTGCTGGAGCACGCTTGGACCGATCCCGACGATCGGTTCGCGTTGGTTCTGGCGGCTCGGGTTTGAGTTGGGGTGGGGTTGGGTGGTGGCTTTGACCGCCGAAGCGAGAAGGTGACCTGCTCGTCAAAGTGAGTAGGTGACCCTGCGGGCGGAGACGGGTGGTTGGCTTGCTGGTGGAGGTGGGGAGGTGACTCTGCCCGCGGAGGGGAGTAGGTGACCTTACTCGCCAAGGCGAGGGAGGTGACCCGTGCGGACCTGGACAGGTGGCCCTGCCCGCCAAAGTAAGGAGGTGACCTCGCTCGCGAAGGTGAGGGAGGTGACTTGCCCGCCAAGGTGAGAAGGTGGGGCCACATGCGGGCCTGGACAGGAGGCCCTGCTCGCGAAGGTGAGGAGGTGACCCCGCCCGCGGAGGTGGGGAGGTGACCTTTTCTCGTCAAGGTATGAAGGTGACCCCGCCCGCCAAGGTGAGAAGGTGACCCCGCCCGCCAAGGTGAGAAGGTGACCCCGCCCGCCAAGGTTCTGTGTTTATTGGCGCGCTGGCGCGCGCGGGGTTCGGCCCCCTGAGCGTCTGCTGTCAGCGCTCGAGACTCGCGGCTGCGCCGCCTC
>NZ_JBSFRU010000241.1:0-9981 GCF_053589395.1 Nocardia sp. NPDC003345 | reverse complement strand
GGCCGGGCCGGGCACTGCTGGCGACCTGCGCGCTGCTCGTGGCCGCGGCGCTGGATTTCTTGATCCCGATCGGGGTGTACCTGGCGCTGGGAGAGCGCGCCCGCGCCGGTCTGGAGCGGGCGGAGACCTGGATCATGGCGCACAGTCGTGGACTCGGTCTGGGGGTGCTGTTCGGTTTCGGTGCGCTGTTCACTGTCCGCGGGATCACGAATCTGATCTGATCCGTCCGCGTTTCGGCTCGGGAGACCTCCGCCGCGCGGCTAGGGTGGGGTGCCGATCGTGCCGCCGCACCAGGGAATTCCGATGCCACTGTCTCGCCGTCGTTTCCTCGCCACCACCGCACTGACCGCTGCCCTGGGCGCCCCGGGGATGGGGGCCGCCCGCGCCGAGCCCACCGTCGCCGGCGGGGCCGACTATCGCGCCCTGACGCTACGCGGCTACAACCGGCGATTCGTGGCCCGGCCGCAGCGTTTTCACCTACCCGTCACCGCCGAGGAGGTGCGGCGCGCGGTGGCGCGTGGTGTGGACGAGGGACTGCGGATCGCGGTGCGCTCCGGCGGGCACTGCTTCGAGGGTTTCGTGGACGATCCCGCCAATCAGGTGATCGTCGATCTGAAACGGATGCGCGAGATCGGCTGGGACGCTGAACATCGCGCCTTCGCGGTCGGGCCGGGAGCCACCATGGCCGATGTGTACGCCGGACTCGCCCGCTGGGGGGTGACGGTGCCCGGCGGTATCTGCAAGGCGGTCGGTGCCGGCGGCCATATCATCGGCGGCGGATACGGCCCGCTGTCCCGGCGGTTCGGGCTGATGGCCGACCATCTGTACGGCGTGGAGGTCGCCACCGTGGCCGCCGACGGTGCGGTGCACCTGACCACGGCGACCGCCGACGGACCGAACCGGGATCTGTGGTGGGCGCATACCGGCGGGGGCGGCGGGAATTTCGGTGTGGTGACCCGCTTTCTGCTGCGTTCGCGGGATTCCGACGGGCGCGCCCCGGAAGCGGCGCTGCCCAGGCCACCGGCGACGGTACTCACCGCCCGGCTCGATTTTCCGCTGACCACCGAGGATTCGTTCATCCGTTTCATGCGGAACTATCTCGGCTTCTACGACACCCACCGGGATCCGGGTGACCCCTTCGCCGGACTGTACGCACCCGTGCAGTTCCGGCCACGGCTCACCGGCGCCGGCGAGATGCTCATCCTGGAGAGCAGCGGTGACCCGGGCGCGCGCGACCGGATACGGGAATTCGTCGATACCGTGACCGCCGGGGTACTGCCCGGCGCGCTGGTGCACCCGGTGGTGGAGGCGAGCTACGCCGATACCGTCGCGAACACCTACTATCCGGGCACGGATATGCCGCCGCGGGTCAAGACGAAGGCCGCCTATCTACGGCGGCCCTACACCGACGACCAGTTGCGCGCCTGCTTCCGCAATCTCGCCGCCCCGGAGTTCATCGGCGAATCCGCGCTGGAATTCCTGCCTTTCGGCGGGGCGATCAACGCGCAGGCCCCGGAGGCCACGGCGATGCCGGCCCGCGATTCGTTCATGAAGATGCTCATCCACGCGGCCTGGCGGCTCCCCATCGACGACGAGCGGCATATCCGAGTGGCCCGCCGCCTCTACCGCGAGCTCTACGACGGCACCGGCGGCGTGCCGGTGCCGGGCGAACGCGACGGCGGCAGCTATATCAACTACCCGGATCCGGATCTGGCCGATCCGGTCCACAACACCTCCGGAACACCCTGGTCGACCCTGTACTACGGCCCGAACTATCCGCGGTTGCAGCGGGTCAAGGCGCAATGGGACGCGGGCGAGGTCTTTCGGCACGCCCTGTCCGTCCGTCCGGCCGCCCGGTAGTCCGTCCGTCCGGACCGGCGGCTCGCTGCCCGGCCGGGTCGCGGTGCCCGCCGGTCGGCGGACTCTAGGGTGGGGGAGTGACCGCTTCCGAGCCCACCGCGTCCGGTTCCACGTCTGCCGGGCCCGGCGCCACCGGCCGTTCGATCGTCCTGGAGTCGGGCGGGGTCCGCGCCGAGATCGGTACCGTCGCCGCCGTATTGCGCGGATTGGTCGTCGACGGCGTCGCGGTGACCGAACCCCTGGCGGCCGGTGCGCCGCCGCCGATGGCGTCGGGCATCGTGCTGGTGCCGTGGCCCAACCGGGTTCGCGATGCCGTGTGGACGCTCGACGGTAAACCGCAGCTGCTCGATATCACCGAGGTGTCCCGGTCGAACGCGATCCACGGGCTGCTGCGCAATACCGATTACGAAGTGCGCCGGAGTTCCGCGGCCTCGGTCACCCTCGGGGCACTCGTCCCGCCTCAGCACGGCTGGCCGTTCCTGCTCGACACCTGGGTGCGCTACGACCTGCGACCGGACGGTCTGGCCGTCACACACGGCGTGACGAACCACGGTGACCGCCCCGCGCCGTACGCGGTGGGGGCACACCCGTATCTGCGGGTCGGCGACTTCCCGGTGGCGCAATTGACGTTGACCGTGGCCGCGGACACCTACTACGAACTCGACTCACGGATGAACCCGGTCGCGGCGCATCCCGTCGCGGGTACGCCCTACGATCTGCGCGCCGGAATGCCGCTGGCAGAGCTGGCACTCGATACCCCCTTCGGCGGTGTCGAACCGGGTGTCGCCGCCCGGCTGACCGCGCCGGACGGGTCTTCGGTGGCGCTGGTCCACGAGCCGGGATGGCATTACCTCCAGGTGTTCACGGCCCCGAACTTCCCGCGCCCGCAGGGCCGCGGTATCGCCGTCGCACTGGAACCGATGACCGCGCCGCCGGACGCCCTGAACTCCGGGGAGGGCCTGCGCCACCTCGATCCCGGTGCGAGCTGGGAGGGCGGCTGGTCGATCCGCTACACACCCGCCGGCGGGGGCCGGGCAGACACCCGCTGACAGGGCCCGCGACGGTCCTCGCGGCGCGGCCCCGTTCCGTCAGCGCTCTTTGAAGGCCAGGACCTGCACCGTGCTGCTGGGACCCCGGTGGTATCGCCCCTCGGACACCTCGCGGTCGACTTCGCGGCAGTGCTCGATACGCAACCCGGCCAGATCCCGGGACAGCTCGGCGGGAGTCGGCAGCGCGTCGGCGTCCGGCGGACCGCCGATACCGGGTCGGGCAAGCTGTCGCGGCGTATACGCCTCGAGCACGAACGCTCCGCCCGGGCGCAGGGCCCGGACGCAGGACGCGTGCAGGCGCGGGCGCAGGGCGGACGGTACATGCGCCCAGATCGAGACGATGCCCGCCCAGCGTGATTCGCCGAACTCGTAGGTGGCGAGATCGGCGACGACGGTGTCCAGGGCGACCCCGCGTTCCGCGGCGAGGCGCCGGGCATTGGCCAGGCCGACGTCGGAGAGGTCCACCGCCGTGACCGGATATCCGAGCCCGGCCAGGTGTACCGCGTTGCGGCCCTCGCCCTCGGCCAGGCACAGGACCGGGCCGTCCGGGATCCGGTCCGCGACTTCGCGCAGGTAATCGTTGGGGTCGGTGCCGTACGACTCGAACGCCCGGGTGTAGCGCTCGTTCCACAGCTCGGCCGGTGTGCCGGTATCCATCTGTCACCTCTCGGGGTCCGGGCGCGGGTTGACGCCACACCCCACTGTGCAAGTTAATGTGAACATGAAGTCAAGCCCGGACCCTGCCGCCGAGCCGGACGGCGCGACCTTTTCGATCGGCGAGATCGCGGGCCGTTTCGGCCTCGCGCCCCATGTGCTCCGGCACTGGGAGTCGGTCGGCCTGCTCGTCCCCGCTGCCCGCGTGAGCGGGCGCCGCCGCTACCAGCGGGCCCAGCTGGCGCGGGTGGCGATGATCCTGCGCAGCAAACAGATCGGCTTGACCCTGGCCGAGACCGCGGACCTACTCGACGCCTGCGACGGCAGCGGCCGCCGCCGCATCCTGGAATCGCAGCTGGCCGCCCTGGACGCGCAGATCGCCCGGATCCGTACCTCCAAGGATCTCATCGCGCATGTGCTCACCTGCCGCTACGAGGACTTCACGGAGTGCCCGCGGTTCCAGGCCGAGGTCATCGCCGCCGTCACCGGCGAAGCGGCCGAATGCCCCTCGTAGCGACCCGCGAGGTGTGCCCTGCTTGACACCCGTCGCCCGGCACTGAATATTGGCTAACTGTCGGCTACTGGCCGTGACCGTGCCGGAAATGCTCGCACCGCACTCCTGGACAGGAGACAGGGATGCCGGAATTCTCGCCGGGCTTCGGCGGACGCCGCCGCGACGCCGCCGTGGGTACCCGGCTACCGCCGGGCCAGTACCTCACCGAGGATTTCCCGGTGCTCTCGGCCGGTCCCACACCGGTGGTCCGCCCGGACAACTGGACCTTCACCATCGTCGGGGAAACCGGTGCCGAGGTGGTCTGGGATTGGGCCCGGTTCCGGGCGCTGCCGCAGGAAACTCCCCACGTGGACATTCACTGCGTCACCCGCTGGACCAAACTCGATACCGACTGGCAGGGGGTCTCGCTGGACACCCTGCTCGAGGAGGTCGAGACCCAGGCCGACTACGCCCTGATCCGGGCGCACGGCGGCTACACGACCAATGTGCCGCTCGAGGATCTCACCGGTGGCCGGGCCTGGCTGGTGCACAGTTTCGACGGTCGCGAACTCGATCCGGAACACGGTGGTCCGGCCCGGTTGCTCATTCCGCATCTGTACTTCTGGAAATCGGCCAAATGGGTTCGCGGGATCACGCTGCTCGACGAGGAGATACCGGGGTTCTGGGAGTCGGCCGGCTACCACGACTACGGCGACCCGTGGCGCGAACAGCGCTACCGCGACGATTGAGTACGCCGCCGCGCCGGCTGCCGGCGGAACTGGTGCTCGCGCGCTCCGAGGCCCCCGGCGCGCGCACCCTCACCCTGCGGGTACCCGGCTGGCCGGGGCATCTGCCCGGTCAGCATGTGGACGTGCGGCTCACCGCGCCCGACGGTTATCACGCCGAGCGCAGCTACTCCCTGGCCGCACCGGCCGACGGTGACCATATCGAACTGACCGTACAGCGGGTGCCCGGCGGCGAGGTGTCCTCGTATCTGGTGGACGATCTCCCGGTGGGCGCGTTCGTCGAGGTGCGCGGTCCGGTGGGCGGGTGGTTCGTCTGGGAACCGGCGGATCGCCCGGTACTCCTGGTGGGTGGCGGGGCGGGGATCGTCCCGCTGATGGCGATGCTGCGGGCGTACCGGGTGGCCGGCGGTCACGCTCCTCTGCGCCTGATCTACTCCCTGCGTGATCCGGATCTGCGGTACTACGGCGCCGAACTCGACGGGCCCGGACCGGGCGATGTACGGATCGGTTACGTCTACACCCGCCGGGCGCCCACCGGGTCCGAACGGCCGCCCGGGCGGCTCACCGCGGCCGATCTGAGGTCCGGCGGGCTACCGCCCGGGCCGGACACCACCTGTTATGTCTGCGGGCCCACGGGTTTCGTGGAATCGGCCGCCGCGCTGCTGGTGGCCGGCGGGCACGCCGCGGCCGCGGTGCGCACCGAACGTTTCGGACCGAGCGGAGGGTGACAGTGCCGACCTCATACGATCCGGGCCCGGACGCGTCCGGCGCCGGCCATCTCGACGGAAACGCCCTGGCCGGACCGCTGTCGCAGATCTTCGCGGTCGATATCACCGTGCACGACTGCCGGTGCGGTTTCTGCGGGCACACCGCACCGCTGGCCACCGCCCTCGTCTATACCCGCTGCCCGGGCCGGGTCGCGCGCTGCGCGCACTGTTCCCGAGTCCTGTTGCGGATCACCGAGACACCCGCCGGTACCTGGTTCGATCTCGGTGTCGGCGTGGCGCTACGGCTCCCGGCCGCGCGATGAACACACCGGCGCCCGCGCTGCTGCTGCGCAACGCCCGGTTGATCGACGGCAACGGCGGCGAGCCGGTACCCGACGCGGCGGTCCTCATCCGCGACGGCGCCTTCGTATGGGCCGGCCCGCGTGCTGCGGCCCCGGATCCCGGCGACGCGCGACCGGTCGACCTGCGCGGTCACACCATCTGCCCCGGATTCTTCGACTGCCATGTGCATTTCGCGCTTCCCGGTACCAAGGGCACGCTCTACGACGGCCTCACGCAGCCGGCCTCCTACCGCACCCTCGCCGTACTGGACCGCCTCCGGGTGACTCTCCACAACGGCGTCACCACCGCGCGCGACCTCATGGGTATCGACACCGGATTCCGGGACGCGATCGAACACGGCCTCATCGAGGGTCCGCGGCTGCTGGTGGCGATCGATATGCTGAGCCAGACCGCCGGGCACGCCGATTTCACCCTCCGCTCCGGGTTCGACCCCACCCCTTATCTGGCCGCGGCCGAGGCCCCGTCGTACCGGGTGGACACCGTCGAGGAGATGCGCCGCACGGTCCGCCGCCTCATCGCACTCGGCGCCGATGTGATCAAGGTGGCCTCCAGCGGTGGCGTCACCAGCCCGAACGACCGGCCCGAATGGCTGGGCCTGCATCCCGATCTGATCCGCGCCGCGGTCGAGGAGGGCAGTGCCTACGGCGGAATACCGGTCGCCGCGCACGCCATCGGGTACGCCGGTATCCGGGCGGCGGTCGAGGCGGGGGTGCGCAGTATCGAGCACGGATACGCCCTCGACGACGAACTCCGGCGCCGGATGGCCGGCCAGGGCACCTACCTGGTGCCGACGCTGCTGGAGACCATGCACGACCTGGACCCGCACCGCACCTCGCCGGCGGCGTACCGCAAGAGCGTGCACTGGCACGAGGTCGCCCACCGTGCCATCGGCGAATCGGTGGCCGCCGGAATCCCGATCGCGGTGGGAACCGATGCCGGGCTGAGCCCCGACCACGGCACCAACCTCGCCGAACTGGGCCTGCTGGTGAAATTCGGCGGACTCACCCCCGCCGAAGCGATCGTCGCCGGTACGCGCACCTCCGCCCGCCTGTGCGGACTCGAAGACCGTCTCGGCACGGTGGAAGCGGGTAAGACCGCCGATGTGGTGGTGGCCGCGGGCAACCCGCTCGACGATATCGATTCGCTGGGCGATCCGGACAAGATCCTGCTGGTCCTGAAGGACGGGGTCCCGGTGGTGGACCGCGGTGGTTTCCTGCGCGCGGAGCGCGGGCCGGACGCGGGCCGGGATTGGCGGAACTGAGCCACGGTCCGCACCTCGCGATGGCCGGTATCCACGCCCTGTCCCTGCGCGCCGGGCGGACCCTGCATACTGGAGGGGTATGTATCGGGGTGTGGCGAAATATTCTGCCCGCCCGCCCGTTCCGGCAACTGCAGCGCCGCAGCGCCGGTATCAGTTCATCGTTTCCGGCCTGATGCCCGGGACCTGCGAATGTGTCCGGTCCGAGACGGCGACGATGCGCCTCCGGGCGCGTAGACGTAACCTGGTACCCAGAACTACTCGTGGCTAAACCAGTGTTCCGGGTGGACCGGGGCCCACGGGCAAGTAGGGAGTGTCATTGGACCTCGAGGAAGCGCGCCGGTTCGCGGCAGGGGTATGGAAAAGAGCGGATCTGTCACAGATGGAACGCTTGGCAGCCGTGAAGGCCGACGCGCACGCACGCGGCAAGGAACCGTTCGATCTGGATCGGCTGGAAACCCTCTGCGACACCAGCGATAACGGGCGGACGGACCCGATATCGTGGCGGCAGCGCCGATTCGAGCTGATCTACTACAGCCACCCGGAGATGATGACCATCGAAGATCTGGCGGTGCACGTCACCAAAACCTATGGCTGGAGCCGGTGACCAACGCGTAGAGCCCGCTCCCGGCCTCGAAAATCGTTGTGCTGGATACAGTGACGGGGTGGCACTGGAGTGGGTGGCGGTAGTCGGAACACTGGGCGGCGCGTTCCTCGGGGCGGGTTCCACGATGCTGGTCGAATCCCTGCGGGCGCGGCGGGAACGCGCGGCACGGGTCGAGGACACCCGGCGTCAGGTCTATGTGCGGTTCCTGACAGCTCTGACGCAGACCGACAATGCCCTGCAGGCTCTGGCGATCGACGCGCCGACACCGCTGTCCCGGGCCGAGGCGACCACCGCGTTTCGCTCCTATCAGCTGGTCGCGGCGATGTACGAGCTGGAACTGATCGCGCCGAAGGGCGTCTGCGACCATGCCCGGCCGGCCTACGATCGGCTCCGGGATATGCGAGAGGCACTGATCGCCCGGGCGGTCGTGGTGGGGCCCGCCGGGTCGGGCTCGCCGGAATGGCGGGCGGTGCACGAGCCCTTCCTGGAAGCGCTGGGGCGGCTCGGCGCCGCGATGCGCGCGGAGTCGGGCGAACTCGCCCGACTCCGCGACTAACCCGCGCGGCCTACCGCTGCGTGTCGGTCCAGGTGACCGGCAACTCGTGCACACCGTAGATGTTCATATCCGTGCGCAGCGGCACCTCCTCGGCCGGAACCGCCAGCGCCAGAGTGGGAAACCGTCGCAGCAGCCCGGCGAAACCCGCCCGCATCTCGATCCGGGCCAGCTGCTGGCCGAGGCACTGGTGGACGCCGTGGCCGAAGGACAGATGGCCGCGGGCCCGGCGGTGGACATCGAGGGTGTCGGGATCCTCGAAGCGCCGGGGGTCGCGGTTGGCGGCCAGCAGCGAGACCACCACCGTGGACCCCTCGGGGATGGTCTCCCCGCCGAGTTCGATGTCCTCGGTGGCGTAGCGGTAGAAGATATCGGCCACCGACAGGTAGCGCATGAGTTCCTCTACCGCGTCGGGCATCAGTTCCGGATCGGTGCGCAGTTCGGCGAGCTGCGCGGGATTTTCCAGGAGCGCGAAAGTACCCAGCGACAGCATGTTCGCGGTGGTCTCGTGGCCCGCGAGCAGCATCAGGAAGGCGACACCGGTGAGTTCCTCGACGGTGAGATCCTCGTCGCGGGCGAGATCGGAGAGGATGTCCTCGCCGGGCTCGGCGCGTTTGCGGGTGACCAGTCCGGCCAGATACATGTTCAAGGCGCCGATCACGGCCATCTTCTCCGCGAGTTCCTGGTCCTTGATCAGGAACTTCTCGAAGTTGGTCTGGAAGGTCTCCCGGTCCTCGTAGGGCACGCCCAGCAGTTCGCAGATCACCAGCGAGGGCACCGGCAGCGCGAACTCCTGCACCAGATCCACGGGCGGGGTCAGGCGCGCCATCGCGTCCAGTTGCCGCTCGGTGATCTCGATGATGCGTTCCTCGAGCATCTTCATACGCCGCACCGTGAAGGCGCCGGTGAGTTTGCGCCGCAACCGGGTGTGATCCGGCGGGTCCATGGCGATGAACAGGCCCGGGATCTGCGGGGACGGCTCGGTGGCGGCGGGAATGCCGGGAGTCTCGTAGGGGACGTGCAGGACACCGATGTCCTGGCGGGAGCTGAAACGGGTGTCGGCCATGAGCGCGCGCACCGCTTCGTAGCCGGTGACCAGCCAGCCGTCGTGCCCGTCGGGGAAGCGCAGCGGGCTGACGGGGCGCGCCCCGCGCAGCCGGGTGATCTCCCGGGGCGGGTCGAAGGGACCGGCATCGCGATCCATGGGCAGGCCCTGCGGGACGGAAATCGTCTCGGTCATCGGAGTTCCTTTCGTGGCGGGGTGGGTCAGGAGCCGGCACGGAGGATGATCGCGCCGGCCGGGCACATCTGGGCGGCCTCGTGGACGGCCGGTTCCCGCTCGGGCACCGGCGTGCCGGTCGAGGTCAGTACGCGGCCGTCCGCCTCGTCCTGGTCGAATACGTCGGGGGCGGTCAGAACGCACATACCGGAGCCGATACAGCGCTCCCGGTCGACGACGATCCGCATCGGCTACCCCTCGGTCCGGGCGAGGGCGGCGGTGTGGCGGATCACGACATTGCCGTAGGAGTTGCGGGCCTGGACCCGGACCGTGTCCGCGGACTCGGTATCGACCGGCCCCATCAGGTTCCGCACGGTTCCGTGGGTGGCGTTCACCTCCAGCCACGCCGCGCTGCCGGGCCGGATACCGACCTGCAGTTCGCCGTAGGAGGTTTCCAGCCGCAGGTCGCCCC
>NZ_JBSFRU010000240.1:0-10026 GCF_053589395.1 Nocardia sp. NPDC003345 | reverse complement strand
CGGGACGAATCCGGAGTTGAAGAACATGAGCAGATTGGTGAGCAGGCCGACCAGCTGAATCAGCAGCGGGCCTTCGGTGACCGTCGCGACCGCGGTGATGAACACCGCGAAGGCGATACCGAACAGGATCGGGATCCCCATCAATGCCAGCGCGGCCCACGGCCCCTGCCCGAAGCGGAAGCCGAGCGCGAAGCCCACCGCCAGCACGATCGATGTCGTGATCAGCACCCGGATGGCCTCGGCCAGCAAACGTCCGGTGAGGCCCGCCGATCGATGGATCGGCATCGTCCAGAACCGGCCGAGCAGACCGGATGCCTTCTCGGCCTTGAAACCCAGCGCGCTGACCACGGCGCCGGTCATCGCCGCCACCAGCATCATCATCGGGACCGTGCCGTAGATGGCCGGCCGCCCGGTGAAGGAGGAAATGGACTCGTCCAGGACGATCCAGAACATCACCAGCGTGAGCCCGGGGTAGACGATGGTCTGGATCGTGGTCGCGGGATCACGCAGCGAGGCCGTCAGCAGCCGTTTGCACTGGATCCAGCTGTGTGCGGCCCAGAGGGCCGGGGACTTCTCGGACCGCGCGGCGACACGGGGTAATTCGAGCGCGGCGGTGTGCTCTCGGTCGCCGGAACCGGTGCGCACGGAGGAATCGATAACGCTCATGCCCGCCTCACGCTCGCCCACACCGCGAACGGCACGAACAGCACCGCCAGCGCGATCAGCCAGATCAGGCCGACCCGCAACACCTCCCAGGTCACGCCGTCACCCGCCATATCGCGCAGCGCGTAGGCGAACTGGGTGATGGGCTGGTTGCGCACGAACGGCTGGACCCATTCCGGAAACCCGGTCTCGGGGACGAAACCGCAGGACATCATGCCGAAGATGAGGGTCGGGAGGGTGAGCGCCTGGCTGAGGGACGCCGGGCTCTTGGTGAGACTGCCCAGCCCGTCGGCGCCGATCGCCAGGATCGTGCCGACGGCGAGCGCGAAGGCGCAGAATCCGATCGTCTGCCCCCAGCCGGCGGTGAATTCGAATCCGATGATGTGCCCGTAGATCAATGCCGCGGCCAGCGAGGTCACCGACCGCACCAGGCCGGCGGCGATGCGCGAGGTCAGCGGCACCAGGATTCCGATGGGCATGGTCTGCAGCCGGGAGCTGAAGCCGGTCAGCGCTTCGAAGGCGGCCAGCTGCGCATTCGACATCATGGTGAACGCCATCGTCTGCAGCACCACGATCGGCATCACGAACTGGGCGTAATCGATGCCCTGGAATTGCATGACATAGCGCAGGGGCAGGTAGAAACCGACCGTGAACACCAGGGGCGTGAGTATCGCGGCGACCAGTTCACCCCGGGTGGCCATGGTCCAGACGACCCGCCCGGTCAGCGCCCGCCACTGGGCGAACGCCGACACCCGGGTACGCGGCAGTTCGGCGAACAGTTCGGTGCGGGCCAGGGCGGGCGCGCTCACGAGTTCTCTCCCGAGGTCTCGCCGCGGCCGGGGTGCCCGGTGAGCGTCAGGAAGACATCGTCGAGCGACGGCCGGCGCAGGCCGATATCGGCGAGCGCGATATCGGCGGCATCCAGCCGGCGCAATGCCTCGGCCAGGGTGGCGGCTCCGTCCGGAGCCGGAATCGAGAGCCGGTCGGCGCCGGCCAGCTCCGCCGACACCGCGGCCGGGACGAGTTCGCCCAGCGCGGCGGCCGCACGCTCCAGCGCGCTCGGGTCCAGCGGAACCACTTCGCAGTAGCTGCCGCCGGTTTTCTCCTTGAGTTCGTCGGCGGTGCCCTCGGCGATCACCGTGCCCTTGTCGATCACGATGATGTTGTCCGACAGCACATCGGCCTCTTCGAGGTACTGGGTGGTGAGCAGCACCGTGATGCCCTGCTCTTTCAGGGCGCCGACCAGATCCCAGACGCCCTGGCGGCTGCGCGGGTCGAGTCCGGTGGTCGGCTCGTCGAGGAAGACGACCTCCGGGCGCACCACCAGCCCGCAGGCGATATCCACTCGCCGCCGCATACCGCCGGAGTACTGGTGCACCGGGCGCCGTCCGGACGCGACCAGGTCGAATTCCGCGAGCAGGGTGTCGGCACGGCGGCGGGCCTCCGACCGGCTCAACCCCATCAACCGGCCGAACAACTCCAGGTTCTCCCGGCCGGTCAGGTTCTCGTCGAGCGCGGCGTACTGGCCGGTCATCATGATCGACCGGCGCACCCCGGCGGGGTCCTGGCGGACATCGTGACCGGCCACGATCGCGGTACCGGAATCCGGCCGCAGCAGTGTGGACAGGATCTTCACCGTGGTCGTCTTACCGGCGCCGTTGGGTCCCAGGATTCCCAGCACGGTGCCGCGGGCGACACGGAACCCGACCCCGCGCAGCGCGTGCACATCACCGAACGATTTGGTGATGCCCTCGACCCGTACCGCGTCGTCGGACGCCGTCGCGGCCGCTACGGCGCCGTGGGTGGCCGCCCCGTTGCCGGCCCACCGGTGGGTGGTCTCGAGCCCGGACGGCCGGATGTGCACCGACTCCGCCGGTGGGACATTGTCGCCGGCGGCTGGCCCGGCTTCGTTCGAACTCGGCATCAACTCTCCACTATCGGCCGGACAAGCGTTGCGGGTGACCGGCGCATCGGTATCCCGCTGGATGATCCCTGGCGCCGGGCGCGATGTTACCGGCCGAGGTCACAGGCACCGGCCCGCCGCCGGTACCCCGAACACCCGTGGATCAATTGTGCGTTTGCTCACAGGCCTCGGCCGATCCGTTATCCACCCTGGTCGGCGGTGCAAGGACAGCGCACGGGCAGTGCTGGTGCCTTGTCGGGCCGGTACGCACCACCATAATCTGAATTTCATGGCCGATACCGCGCAGCCCGAGGTGGCAGCGCGTTCGGGAGGACCCGGCCGACCGAGCGTGCTCACTTCCTACGACCCCCGCACCGGGGAGATCGTCGGCACCCATGCCGTCGCCGGACCGAGCGAGCTCGCCCGCGCCGTCGATACCGCCAGATCCGTCGAGAACTGGTGGTCGACAGCGGGTTTCGGCACCCGCAAGCGACTGCTGCTGGAGTGGAAGCGGGTGATCGCGCGCCGGGCCGCGCAACTGGTGGACATCCTGCGCGACGAGACGGGTAAACCCGAGGCCGATGCCGCCATCGAGGTCTGGCTGGCGGTCGAGAATCTCGACTGGGC
Source organism: Nocardia sp. NPDC003345 (assembly GCF_053589395.1). NCBI lineage: Bacteria > Bacillati > Actinomycetota > Actinomycetes > Mycobacteriales > Nocardiaceae > Nocardia > Nocardia sp. NPDC003345. Next base: position 6,833 of record NZ_JBSFRU010000240.1, on the reverse strand, counting down.
GGCCCGCAACGCGAACCGGGCGCTGGGCCGGCGCACCCTGGCCTCGAACTGGCTGACCCGCAATCAGCGCGCGTCGGTGGGCTATCTGCCGCTCGGCGTCGTCGGAGTCCTGGGGCCGTGGCAGAACCCGGTCTTCACACCCATGGGTTCGATCGCCTACGCCATGGCCGCCGGGAACGCGGTGGTCTTCAAACCACATGAGCTCACCAGCGGCACCGGTGCGTGGCTGGCCGAGACCTGGCGGGAGGTCGCCCCGGACAAACCGGTCCTGGTGGCCGTCACCGGAGACGAGTCCACCACCGCCGCGCTGTGCCGATCCGGGGTGGACAAGATCGCCTACGCCGGGCCGGAGGCGCAGGGCCGGGAGGTGATCGCACTCTGCGCGCAGACGATGACGCCGGTGGTCGTGGAGAACTCCGGTAAGGGCGCGATGATCGTGCACGTCGACGCGAAACTCGACGACGCCGCCGACGCCGCGGTGTTCGGGGCCATGGCCAATGCCGGCCAGAACGCGACCGGTGTCCAACGCGCCTACGTGGCCGCGTCGGTCTACGACCAGTTCCTCGATCTGGTGGTGGCCCGGGCCCGGGCATTGCGCCCCGGCGGCGACCGGCGCGCTTCCTACGGGCCGATGATTCTGGAAAGCCAGACCGAAGTGGTGCGCAAACAGGTCCGCGACGCCCTGGCCCGCGGCGGACGCTCGGTCGTCGGCGGCCTGGACTCGATCCGCGAACCCTATGTGGAGCCCATCGTGCTCGCCGATGTACCCGAGGAGAGCATCGCCATCACCGAGGAGGGCATCGGCCCGGTCCTCATCGTGAACAAGGTGCGCGATCTCGACGACGCCGTCACCCGCATCAACGACGCCGGACGCGGTATCGCGGTCTCCGTGTTCACCCGCGATATCGCCGAGGTCGAGGTCTACGCCGAACGGCTGCGCGCGGGCGTGGTCACCGTGAACACGGCGACCACCTACGCCGGCATCCCGGCGCTCCCGTTCGGCGGTGTCGGCGAATACGGCCAGGGCCACAGCCACGGCGTGCTGGGGCTGCGCGAATTCAGCCGCACCCTCTCGATCGCCCGCAACCGGTACGGGGAACCGCTGGGGCTGTCCAGTTTCAGCCGGAACCGCAGGCGGTTGCGGATGGCGCGCACCGTGTTCCGTTTCCGGCACGGCTGACCACACCGGCCGGGCGGTCGTGCTGTTTCGCACCGGTCGCCGATCCGGCCGGTCAGCTCTCGCCCGGCGCCCCGAGCAGCGTGGCCATCATCAGCGCGTGCACCCGGGCCATCTGTTCCGGGCGGGGGTCGAATCGGATCAGGCGGCCCACATCGATCACCTGTCCTATCGCCGAATGCACCCGGAACCGGGCCTCGATCGGGTCGCCGTCGAGCAGGTTCGCCCATTCGTGCACGTTCTGCCGCTGGATGGCGCGCAGTTTGTGCTGCTCGGCCTGCGGCAGATTCGGGAACTCCGCGTAGTACACCGACATGATCTCGGGCATCGTGAAGCTCAGCCGCACATAGCGATCGGCGATCTTGGCGACCGCGTCGGCACGGCCACTGGCCTCGCCCAGCGCCTCGGTGATGGCGAAGGCCAGCCGTTCGCCGGTGCGGTGGAAGGCCGCGGCCAGCAGATCGGACTTACTGCTGAAGTACCGGTAGACGCTGGAGGCGTTGATACCGACCGCCGCGCCGATCTCCTCGATACTGGCCTCGTGATAGCCGCGCCGGCCGAAGATACGGATGGCCTCGGTGAGCAGCTGCTCCCGCTTGGAGGTCACCGGCAGGCCGCGCGGCTGATCGTCGAGCGCCCCGGCCCCGGGAGCGGGCGGGAGTTCGGCGTGCACGATCGACCACGCCATATCCCGCAGCAGCGGGAGCAGTTTCGCGCTCGACAGCGCGGTGCGATGGGCGGAGATACTGCCGATCACGCTGAGTACGGCGGCGGCCAGCAAGGCGACGTCCTCGGCGGGCGCGTCGCGTCGCAGGTCCGCGATGGGCGCCGCGAAGGTGTTGTTGATCTCGTTGTACAGGGTGCGGATCCGGGCCCGGTCGGACTGCTCGAGATAGCGGCCCTCCCACCGGTACAGCCCGGCCTCCCGCCGGATCTCGATGGTGTGCTCGGCGACCGCCCGGATCAAGCCGTCGAGCCGGTCCTCGGCGCCCGCGGTGCGATCGTCGCCGGCCCGGGCCGCCTCCAGCAGTTGTTTCGCGCCTTCCTCGGCAGCGGCGACCAGCAGGGCGTACTTGTTGGCGAAATGGCGGTAGAGGGCCGGACCGGAGATACCCACCTCGGCGGCGATCTCGTCCACCCCGACCGGGTAATATCCGCGCTCACTGAAGGCCCGGGCCGCGGCGCGCATGATCTGCACTTTGCGGTCCTTGGGCCGGCGCCGCCCGTTCTGGCCGTTGCCACGGTCGGCGGGACGAAGGCGCACCGGGTCGACCCGGCTGCTATCCGCGACCATGCATTCTCCGTTCGCCTCGGCGGCGCCGCCGGTGTTGACAGCGCCCGACAAGTCAACCTAAGTTAACCACAATTCGCAACGTTAACCGCTATTCGCCGTACGGTTGGCACCGGACAGCACCCGATGGAGCGCGCATGGTCAACACTGATTCCCCCACTACGCAGCCGACGGGCTTCGCCGCGGTGCACGACGGCCGGGTGTTGCGGGTGACGCTCACCAAGCCCAAGCGCAAGAATGCCATCGACTACGACACCATGGTCGCGCTCGGTGACACCTTCCTGGCCGCCGCCGAGGACAAATCCGTCCGCGTCGTGGTACTCACCGGGGAGGGCGGCGATTTCTGCACCGGCGCCGACCTGGCCGCCAGCGCCGCCGAAGGCTCCCGCGGGATCACCCCCGATATGGTCATGGACGCCGCCAATCGCCTGGTCCGCGCCATCGTCGACCTGCCGGTTCCGGTGATCGCGCGCATCCAGGGCGCGACCGCCGGCGTGGGCGTCGGGATCGCCCTCGCCGCCGACCTGGTCTACGCCCAGGCCGACTCCTATCTGCTGCTGGCCTTCGTGAATATCGGCCTGATGCCCGACGGCGGCGCCGCCGCCCTCGTAGCCGCCGCCGCGGGCCGCCCCCTGGCCGCCCGGATGGCCCTGCTCGGCGAACGCCTTCCCGCCACGGTCGCCCGCGACGAGGGCCTGTTCACCGACGTCCTGGCCACCCCCGAGGAACTGGACGCGGCCGTCGAGGCCGCCGCCGACAAGATCTCCCACGGCCCCCGCCGTGCCCTGGAGCTCACCAAGACGGCCCTCAACCGTGCCACCCTCGCCGCTCTCGACACGGCCCTGGCCGAAGAGAAGACCGGCCAGATCGAACTCCTCCAATCCCCCGACTTCTTCGAAGGCGCCGCCGCCATGCTCGGCAAACGCAAGGCTGTCTTCGCGGAATAGACCCCCACCTCCGCTTCCGGACACCCGGGCTCGACAACGAAATGGGCCGGTCCACCATCTGGTGGACCGGCCCATTCGAGCTTCTGCCGGGCCGGACGCCCGGCCCGGCAGATCGGAGGGTCCTACACTCCCAGTCCCTTGGCCAGCACCGGCCAGGACGCCAGGAACTCGTCTTCCCAGTAACCCCACGAGTGGGTCCCGGACTCCCGGAAGTTGAACGTCGCCGGGATGCCCAGTTCGTCGAGGCGGTTCTTCAGGTTGTGGGTGCAGAAGTTGGTACCCGCTTCGATCACACCGCCGACCAGGATCTGGTTGGCCAGCCCGTAGGAGCCGGGGAGGGTGTGCGGGCCGTCGAGGGTGTCCCAGCGGCCGGGCAGGCCGTTACCGGTGGAGACATAGAGGTCGAGCCCACGCAGCCCTTCGGCGTTGACGTAGGGGTCGTTCTTCACCCATTCCTCGGAGCCCTGCGGGCCCCACATGTTCTCGGTGTCCCCGCCGCCCCAGGTCTCGACGGTGAGCCGGACGAATTCCGAGCCCACCGGGTCGCTGGTCTGGGCGCAGCCGCTGTAGGCGGCGGCCGCCTTGTAGAGACCGGGTTTGGCGATGGGCAGCGCCAGCACGGTGGTGCCGGAGGTGGACAGGCCGGCGAGGGCATTCACACCGTTGGTACCGAGGGCACCGTCGATGAGCGGCGGAAGCTCCTCGGTGAAGAAGGTCTTCCACTTGTTGCGGCCCAGGTTCGGGTCGTCCTTGATCCAGTCCGTGTAGTACGTCCAGCTGCCGCCGATGGGCTGAACCACGTTGACGTTCTTGTCGGAGAGGAAGTCCAGCGTGTTGGTCTGCGCCTGCCAGGACGCCGAATCCTCGCCGCCGCCGGCACCGTTGAGCAGGTACAGGGTGGGGCGGGGTTCGGAGGCGTCGGCCGGGCGCTGCACGTCGACGGTGATATCCCGGTCCATGGCCGTGGAATGCACGTAGAGCCGCAGGTTGCGGTCGTCCTTGTACTCGGCCTTGACGATGCGTGATCCGTCGGGGGCCGTGGGATCGGCCAGCAGCGTCTTGGATTCGATGATCGGATCGGCCGCGGCGGTGCTACCGCCGAGCCCCGTCATCACTCCGGTGAGCACCGCAGTGACCGCGACAATCGCCGCGGCGCGCCTTCCGCCACGCCGGGTGAGTCGACGTATCAATTTCGCACCTTCGCTTCGTCTCGAATTCTCATTCGGGCTCCGTCCGCTACGAACCGGCTCCCGGGCCCGAACGCCTCACAGTATCCGGGCACGGGTCACCCCGCCCCGGGTATTCCGACCGTGTAGTCGTACGTGGCCGACATATCGTTACCGTAGCGTTGCCCGGTGATCCGGCCGCGGCCGAGCACGCTGCGGGGTCTCGACGACCACATACGCCCACGGTGGTGACCCGGACCATAGGATTGGCGGCTCAATCATGCCCGCCCCGGTTGGTGGCGCCGATCACGACGCGCTCGACGCGGCCGAGATATTCCAGTACGCCGTCGCGGCGCCGCACGATATCGCCGGTGCGGTACAGCCGCCCGCCGCCCGCGGCGGCCACGAAACGCGCCGCGGTCGGACCGGGGGCGTCGTAGTAGCCGCGGGCCAATTGCGGGCCGCCGATGTACATCTCACCGGCGGTACCCGGCGGTACCGGACGCAGCCGTTCGTCGAGCAGGTACACCCGGTCGTTGGTGACGGGGCGTCCACCGACCGAACCGACCGTGATGACGCCGGTTTCGTTGTGCCCGTACCAGATGACCAGCTCGGCGCCGGGCAGCAGCGTCATGAACCGTTCGACGCCGCCCGACGGCAGCGCCGCCCCGTCCACCACCACTCTGCGCAGGCTGGGATGCGCGGCTCGGCCGCCGCCGTCGGTGACCGAATCCAGGAACCGGTCCAGCAGGGCCGGGACCACGTGCACGATGGTCACCCGGTTGGCCGCGATCGAGCGGGACAGGTCGGCGGCCCGGCCGGGGTGGTCGGGCATCAGGATCTGCGCTCCGCTGTGCAGCGGCCGGAACAGCTCCCACAGGGTGACGTCGCCGACGGTGGGCGCCGCGTGCAGCACCAGGTCCGCCGAATCGTAGGGATGGCTGCGCTGTGCTCGCCGCAAACGCTCCACCAGCTGGCGGTGGGTGCCCGTGACACCGGTATCGGCGCCGGGCAGGTAGCGGATATCGGCGATATCGTCGGCGGCCACCACCGGATCGGCGGCGGGGTCGGTCGGCAGGTCCAGGTAGAGCAGATCTATCGCGACCACCGAGATCCCGGTATCGGTGGTGACGCCCTGATCGGAGGTGCTCAGCACGCAGATGGGCGCGGCGGCGGCCAGTATCCGGTCGAGTTCCCCGGCGGGCCGCCCGGGATCGACCGGCAGATAGCCGCCACCCGCGCGCAGCACAGCGCAGACCGCGACCACCAGGTCGATACCGGGCTGCATGGCCACCGCCACCGGGGTCTGCGCCTGAACGCCGAAGCGGATCAGTTCCACGGCCAGCGCCCGGGATTTGCGATCCAGCTCCGCATAGCTCAGAACCCGGGCGCCCTGCCGTACCGCCGGTACCGCGGGGGTCCGTGCCGCCTGTTCGTCGAACAGGGTCAGCAACGTGCTCTCGTCGTCACGGAGGCCGAGATCGCGGATCGGCGACATGTACGCGGTGGTCTCGACATCGGTCGCGATGGGCCGCAGGAAGGTGGTCGGCTCCGGATCGGCGGTGGATTCGGGTTCGGTGGTCAGCGTCGCCGGTGCCCGGTCGGTGGCCTCGGGCGATTCGGCGGGCCGCCGTTGCGGCAGCGGGGACAGCCCGGTCCGCGAGGCGGCGGCCTGCTCCTGCTCGGCCTGGGGACGACGCCGGGGCAGTGGGGCCGGACCGGGGTCGCGGGTGGGCTCGGCATCCCCGGCGGCGGCCGCGTCCGACGCCGGTCGGCGCTGCGGCAACGACACGGGTCCCGGCGACCTGTCGTGATCCGGAGCGGTTTCCGGCGTGGGGCGGCGTTGCGGCAGACCACCCGGACCCGCCGAATCGGACTCCCGTCCCGCCTCGGCCCGGCGCTGCGGCAGCGAAGGCGAACCCGGCCCGGAAGCGGATTCCGCATCGGACCGCGGACGACGCTGAGGCAGCGCGGACTGCACCGGTTCGGCCGGAGACTCCGGTTCTGGCCGGGGACCGCGCTGTGGCAAGCCCGACCCCTCCGGTTCCGCCGAAGATTCCGGCTCAGGCCGCCGACCGCGCTGCGGCAGGACGGACCGCACCGGTTCCGCCGGAGACTCCGGTTCTGGCCGGGGACCGCCCTGCGGCAAGCCCGACCGCACCGGTTCCGCCGAAGACTCCGGCTCGAGCCGCCGACCGCGCTGCGGCAGGACGGACCGCACCGGTTCCGCCGGTCGCCGGTCCAGCAGATGC
>NZ_JBSFRU010000239.1:0-10061 GCF_053589395.1 Nocardia sp. NPDC003345 | reverse complement strand
GCGCGAACCGGTCGCCATGGAGGGCGGAACCACCTTCGAGTTCGTCACCGGCGGTATCGAGGCGTTCATGGAAGTGGTAGGCGACCGTATCGGCGTCGATCTCGCTGATCCCGCCCTCCTGGGCGCGGATCGCCCCGGCGAAATACCGGAAGTGATCGACCGCCAGCGGCAGATCCGCCGCCTTGGTCTCGCGGACCGGCTTCCCGTTCTCCCAGGTCTCGGCGACCGCGAGCGCCTCGAGGTTCTCCTCGATCCGGTCGGCTATCTTGTTCAGGATATTGGCCCGCTCGGTCGCCGAAGTGGCACCCCAGCCGTCGCTGGCGGCGTGGGCGGCATCCAGCGCCAGCTCCACATCCGGTGCGGTGGACCGAGCGACCTCGCAGAAGGTCTCGCCGTCGATCGGCGACGGGTTGTCGAAATACTTGCCCTCGACCGGCGCTGTCCACTCACCACCGATGAAATTGTCATAGCGGCGGGCGTAGCTGACGATACTGCCGTCGGCACCGGGCTTGGCGTAGGTCATGACGAGCTCCTCGTTCGACGCGTGCACTGCTAGTCACCGAATAATTCCAGTGACCTACCTCACTATGCCGTGTGGAAGTGAACGGCGCGTCGTCTTCATCCGGAAAATTCTGGCCGAGCCGGAGCGTCCACTCCACTGCCTCCGGAGCGGTGCGCCGGACCGGCCGGGTCGGGCGGCACGTTTCGGTCGCCCACGGGAAGACTCTCGACGTACGGACTGTAGGGACGGGTGGATGGAACCGTCGCGACGCCGGTTGCGTCCAGTATCTTGAGTGAAATCACGGAAGGTGGGGGCGGTATGGAAGTGGGGCAGGGGACCGCGAACGCGCTGTATCAGCAGGCCGTGGCGGGGACGTTCCGGATGGAGCGGGGTGCCGCGGAGCGGTGTGCGGCGGTGTATACGCGGCTGGTCGATAAGTGTCTGGACCAGCAGATCGAAGTCGCGCGTCGTCTCAACGAGGTTGATGGTTTCGGGGGGTTCGGCTCGGCCCAAGCGCTTCAGGGCGGCTTTCGATGGAAGGCGGATGATGGATTCAACGCGTTGATGGGCATGAAGGAGGCTGCGCTGCGGATGGCTGCGGCCTATCTACAGGCAGGGGGCGCATTCGAGGAAGCCGATCAGATGAACCAGCGTGCAATAACGGCGGCAGCGGAGAGCGGGAAATGACCGGAATATCGAAGGCCTTGACTGTGCCGGCCGTCTTGCTGGCCGTAATCGGTCTCTCGGGCTGTTCTCGGGACGCCGATGGGCAAGCGGGGCAGGCGGTGGGCGAAAACTCTTCGGTCGTGGCCTCTTCCTCGGCGCGGCCCACGCTGACGGATGCGAGGCTGCAGCCACCACCCCAGCAGAATGAGTACACCACCCAGGGGCGGCCCGAGGTTGTATTCGATCCGTGTACGTGGATCAGCGATCAAGCTGTGACGGCAGCAGGGCTGAATCCCGAATCACGGCGTCGCGGCGACGATCTGGTGGCGGAATACACCTTTCTAACTTGCGACTTCAAGGGGCCGCTTCGTGATCTGCAGATCAACTCGGGAAATGTGACTTGGGAGGAAGACCTGCAGAAGAACGGAAGCCACGCCGAACCGATCATGGTGAACGAACGGCAAGCGTTGCGGGTGGAGGACCCTGCAATGCCGGGCGTTTGCAGTATTCATGTCCGAACGAAGGTCGGCTTCGTGATGTTCAGTTCGGCGCGGACATTCGAAGGCTCGCAAGCGGGCCTCCAGCGCTGCGACGGTGTTCCCGAGATCGCTGAAGCTCTCGAACCCGAGATAGGTTCGGAGAACTGATCATGAGTGGCGAAGAAACCAACTCACCGCTTGGCATTTTCGGACCGGTGTTGGGCATCGATCCGGCAGCAGTGCAGTCTCGGCTGGCAGGGCAGCAGAGCCAGTCAGGGGCAGAACATTTCGGCGACCAGGTATCCCACGGAGGCAAGGATCCCTCGTACATCACAGAAATGGAACAGTTCGAAGGCTTCTCGCATGCGGAAATTCACACCAACGTCGAAGCAATGACGCCGGGCATCATGCATGCGCTGGCGGACAGGTACGAAGAACTGGCCAATGCGCTGGGCGGAGCACTGTTCGGTACAAACCTCGCGATCCAGCGTGAACTATCCGACGGTCTGCATGGACAATTCGCAGATTCCGCTGTTCGGGCCGCACGGCAGTTCTACGACCAGGCAACCGATGTTCAGGAAGTGTTCCGATCGGTGGGTTTCCGGATCAAAGCGGCCGCGTACGGAGCGGAGGTCGTGAAGAAGTCCGTGCCGCCGCCACCGACCGCCTTACCCCCGGCCAATCCTGTTGCCGTGGTCGGCCCCGCCCAGGTCGCTCAAACGGTAGTGGGTGCGATGGATCCCGCGTCCGCAGCTGCCCTGGATCGGTATAAGGAAGACCAGCGGCTGGTGGCGGTCGAGGTGATGAACATGGCCTACAAACCCACCTATCAACCCGCCGGCGACGGAGTTCCCTCGTTCATCCCGGTGCAGGCCCCCGGCGACGGCGATTCACCGGGTACCACCAACCCCAACGGTTCCTCGCCCGGAAATCCTGGCGGCACAACGACGTCGACCTCGCCGGGGGGCGTGACGCCCGGGGGCGAGACGCCGGGTGGGGAGAACCCGGGCGAGGATTCGGCTCCGGGGACGCCGGGTACCGAGGAGGAGTCACAGACCACCACCGCCGGTACCGAAGACAACCCGACCACCCAGCAACCGGCGGGCACCACCACCGGAAACCCGACCGGAGATCCTCAGCGCACCACCCCGTCCACCACCACTACGGGTTCGCCCTCGGTGGTCGCGGGCAGCCCGTCCGGAGCGCCGCGTGGCCCTGGTGGTACGCCGCAGTCGCAAACCCCGGGGAAGACGGTAACCAGTACCCCGGGCGCCCAGAACGTTTCGTCGGGAGGCCCGGCAGCCGCGTCCACGGCCGGCACGAGCCGGGCGATGTCGGGGATGCCCGGGATGATGGCACCGGGTGCGGCCGGGCGGCGCGGTGAGGACGACGCGGAGCATGCGACGCCGGACTATCTGATCCACGATCGTGAGGAAGAGTTGTTCGGCGCACCGATCACGGCGGTGAACGGAGTACTGGGGGGCGACGCACCGGCGGCCCAACCTGCCGACGACCGGTATGAACGCGGCGACCGGCGATGAAGTGGGAGTTCACCCCGGACGAGTTCATCCATGTGTGGAAGCAAACGGGCCGGGACCGCTATCCTTACCCGCTGGAATTGCGGTCGGCGGCGCGCTGGGAGGGTGAGTTCCGGCTGCTGGCGGCGCGGATCGAGACGGCCTTTCCGCGGGGCACCGATCCGGAACTCGCGGCCGCGCTGGGCGTGGCCGCGGACCCCGAATCGACGCTCACACTGTCGGGGAGTCGTCGGCATCGGATCCGGGCGTTCGGCGGGTTCTCGGGTACCGCGGGGGTGACGGTCGTCCAGTTCCCCGGCGTCGATACCGATTTCGACGGGAAGATCGTGGTCGAGATCGGACCGGCGGACCTCGTGCCCAGGGTTTTCCTGCAGATCCTCGGCGAGGTGCCGAAGGGAAGCCGGCCGCCACTGGTGGAGAGTATCGATCGGCTCCGGGAAACCCACGAACTCTGGAACGGCGGAAAACCGCAACCGGCCGACCGGATGCGCCGGCTGCTGAAGGCGCCTCGGTCCGGTTCGGGGTTTCTGGAGGCCCGGCACCGCCTGCGTGACCCGTCGCCGCCGCCCCCGCGCTATCTGAGCTGGTTCGATGTGGCCGCCGACGGCCGCTACATCTACTACCACCAGTATCAGGATTTCCACATCGTTCCCATCTCGCATGAGGAAATGCGCCGGGAGATCGATCGTCTTGCGGCACGCCTCCCGGCTTGAATTGCTCCGCCTTCGTCTCGGATTGCAGGGTTGTCCCTTGCGTCGCTGCCTATCGCCCGCATCGCCCGCAGCGGCTTTTAGGTCGGTTGGAGTGACCGATCAACTCGGTCATGGAAGGCCACCGCGCATAACAGCCACCGTTCAGATCGATGACGTCGGCACGGCGGACGATTCGCTCGAGTCGTCCCTCGAGATGGCCGACGGTGGGGACGAAAACCGCTTCAGCGGCGTACCGCTCGATGGAGTCTTCGAGAATCGCGAGCCGGGCAGGTTCGTCCACGGGTACGAGTACCGTTCCACAGAACCGATATCCGAGCCGGTTGGCGCGGTCACGCAGGCGCAGTTCGCTCCGACGGGAGCGGAAGTCGGTCGGATCGGTGACGATGTAGGCGATGGCCGGCGCCGGGTCCGGCAGGTTCACTGCGTCCTACCCGTATCGGGAACAATACGTCCGGCTTCCACGAGTGTGCTCCACGCCGCGTATTTGATCGAGCACTCATGACGGAGACACGAGCGATACAACTGCATGATCCGATGGGCCTCATCGATGGTGAGTGGGGATGCTGGGGCGGTGTGGTAGACGCAGCGAGACCAAGAAGGTCCGTCGTCCGACAGGTCGAAGTGTTGAGAGCTTGACGTCTCGACTCCCATTGCGCGCCTTTCCTAGCCGCGGATTCCGGTGAGGGTTTCGGCCGGGTCACCTTGCTTCACGGTGGACCGCCGACACAGTGGACTATGCCACTTGATTGGATAGTGGCATAGTCCACTTGGAAGTTCGGGAAATGATCCTGGATGGATGCCCGACTTCCGGAAGGTTATGGCGTAATCGGGTATTCCTGACGGAAAGACCATCGCTGGGGCGGATATACGGCCTCGTCGAATTGCACTGGATTGCCGTCGGGGTCGTAGGCAACGAGCCAATAGGTGAGCACGGCCGAGGGCTCGGCCAGATCCAGCCATCGCCGCTCGTCCTCGGTGGCGAGTCGCGCGCATACCTGTTCGCGGGCGTATGTCGCTCGTAGCCCAACCGCATCCGCGATGTATCGCAGCGTGCCGCCGCGCAGGCGTTCACCGATGAGCAGCCTCGGTGCTCGATCCGCGAGCGAGGCCGGATACCAGGAGGTGCACAGTTCCGACGGCCCGTGGTTCTCGTTCCGGATCAGCCGCTGGCGCTGGATGACCTCATCGTTGTTGTCCACGCCGAGCGTGGAAGCTACGTGCCTGGGTGCAGGGACGATGCCGAGGAAGGGGAACTCGATGTGCTCGACATCGGAATACATCGTGCCGAGGACGGCGGCTCGTTCGAGTCGTTCACGTGCGCGTGGTGCGGCGTGTGGTTCCCGGACGAAGGTGCCGGAACCTTGACGGGATTCGACGAGCCCTTGTTGCCGCAATGCTTGCAGGGCTTTACTGGCCGTGGGGCGAGCGACCCGCCATTGCGCCGCAAGTTCTCGTTCGGATGGCACTTCGGAACCCGGTGGCAGATCGCCACGCACGATCTGGTCCCGCAGATATCCCGCGATTTGCAGATACTTGGGCAGTACCTGTTCGATTTCGGGCACCCTTGCTCCTCCCGAGTACCATAGGCCACTGGCCAGTGTAGGAGCGAGGTATTGGTGGGCGGCACCCGACCATGGCAGCGATAGCGATAGCCGCGGGAGGCGGCGGAGACGCGGTAACCACGGCGATCCTCGGTGTCAAGATGCCCGAACTGGGTGTAGCGGCGATCATGAGCTACTCCTGGGATCGACTCATGGTCGATCCCACACCCGGCCCGCGCACCCGGGCCGATTTCGAGGGGCTCAAAGATCTCGGAGGAGTGAGTGAGGTATCGCCACGGGCGGTTCTCCGCACCGAGGGACAGTCCACACTGCCGACACTCGTGCACCACATTGCGTCGCCTCTACTCTTGATCGATCCGAGCGCCGGAACGGCCGGGGTTGCGAAGCAGATACGTTGCGCAGCTGCGGCATTCGATGCGCAGTCCGTCATTGTCGTCGATGTGGGGGGCGATATCCTCGCACAGGGGCATGAGCCGAATCTGCGTAGTCCGCTCGCGGACTCGCTGGCTCTCGCTGCGGCGGTCACCTCGGGCTTGCCCGTAGAAGTGCTGGTGACCGGTGCCGGTCTCGACGGTGAATTGTCCACTGTCGAGGTCGACGGGCTTCTGAGAAAGCTCGCGGCGCAGGACATCGCCGCACTCGACCCGGCCGATGTGGCCGAGTTCGAAGCTGTCTGGTCCTGGCATCCGTCCGAAGCCAACGGTCTGCTGGCGGCCGCCGCCGCCGGCTGGCGCGGTCTCGTGGAGACCCAGCGTGGATCGGTGGTCTCCCTGGCGGAAGAGTCGGTCCGCGTCCATCGAGTTGATGCCGGTCGGCTGGTTGACGCTTCGCTGGCGAAAGTCCTCCTGTCGGCGGCCACGCTCGCCGAGGCCGAGGCTGTGGTGCGGGCTCGGCTCGGCAGGAGCGATATCGATATCGAGCGTCAGCGCCGCGCGAACTGGCACGCTATCGCTCCGGCAGAAGGCCACGCGCTCGACACAATTGATCGTTATGCCGAGGGCGCCGCGGAGCGAGGCATAGGCGCGCTGACCGCACGACGGGTCTTCGAACTGGTCGGCGCCACCACAGCCGAAACCGTTCGTATGCTGCGCGGGTGGCTCACGGCTCGGCGCCCGGATCGCTTTCAGCCGCCGCTCTACAGATGTCGAGGCTGAGCGTCACGAGAACGCGTCTGTGATGTGCCACTGCACCGGCCGGTGGTTCCCGGCTCTGGTCGAGGCGGTACCGAAGCCGCCACCTTACGATCTGGCCTGAATTGGGGTGCCGGTGACCCAGACCTCACGCGTGGCACGCCAACATCGCCGGGACGCGGCATAGGGTCGGGACTATGAGCGAGGAGAAGCAGTACCGCATCGAGCACGACACGATGGGCGAGGTCCGCGTTCCGGTGGACGCGCTGTGGCGGGCTCAGACGCAGCGCGCGGTGGAGAACTTCCCGATCAGCGGACGTGGCCTGGAACGGGCGCAGATCCGGGCGCTCGGGCTGCTGAAGGGCGCCTGCGCGGTGGTGAACCGGGACCTCGGGCTGCTCGATGCCGACAAGGCGGCGGCCATCGTCGCGGCGGCACAGGAGATCGCCGACGGCCGCCACGACGACCAGTTCCCGATCGACGTCTTCCAGACCGGCTCGGGTACCAGCTCGAATATGAACGCCAACGAGGTGATCGCCTCCATCGCGGCCAACAACGGGGTCACGGTGCACCCCAACGATCACGTGAACATGTCGCAGTCCTCCAACGACACTTTCCCGACCGCCACCCACCTGGCCGCCACCGAAGCGGTGATCAAGGATCTGCTGCCGGCGCTGGAACATCTGCGGCTGGCGCTGCTGGACAAAGCCGGGGAATGGCGCACCGTGGTCAAATCCGGTCGCACCCACCTCATGGACGCGGTGCCCGTGACGCTGGGCCAGGAGTTCGGCGGATACACCCGTCAGGTCGCGGCGGGGATGGAACGGCTGCTCGCGACCCTGCCCCGGCTCGGTGAGCTGCCGATCGGCGGCACCGCGGTCGGCACCGGGCTCAACGCACCGGCCGGATTCGGCACGAAAGTGGTCGCGGAACTGGTGCGCTCCAGCGGGATAGACGCGCTCACCGAGGCCGAAGACCATTTCGAGGCGCAGGCGGCCCGCGACGGGCTGGTGGAGGTCTCCGGTGCGCTGCGCACGGTCGCGGTGAGTCTCACCAAGATCGCCAACGATATCCGCTGGATGGGGTCGGGCCCGCTGACCGGGCTGGGCGAACTGCAATTGCCCGACCTGCAGCCGGGCAGCTCGATCATGCCGGGCAAGGTGAACCCGGTGCTGCCAGAGGCGGTGACGCAGGTCGCGGCGCAGGTGATCGGCAACGACGCGGCGGTCGCGTTCGCGGGCGCGGGCGGGCATTTCGAGCTCAACGTCTACATCCCGGTGATGGCGCGCAACGTCCTCGAATCCATCCGTCTGCTGGCCGCGGTTTCCCGCCTGTTCGCGGACCGCTGCGTGCACGGGCTGACGGCCGACGTCGAACGGCTGCGCACCCTCGCCGAATCGTCGCCGTCGATCGTGACCCCGCTGAACTCGGCGATCGGCTACGAGGAAGCGGCGGCGGTCGCCAAACAGGCGCTGCGGGAACAGCGGACGATCCGCCAGACGGTGATCGACCGGGGGCTGATCGGAGAGGCGCTCAGCGAAGAAGAACTCGACCGCCGTCTCGATGTGCTGTCCATGACCAATACCGACCGCGGCTGAGCGCCCGGTAACGGTGCGGCGAACACGTGTTCGCCGCACCGGCGGCGGGTCTCAGGACCCGAAACGGGCGAGTTCCGCACGCGCCGCGATCCCGGACTCGCCGAGATCGGTGCGGCCGAACACATCCCAGCGCCGCAGCAGCGGCGCGAACACCAGTTCGTCCTGCTTCGCCGGATCGTAGATGCCCGCCTCGGCCAGGACCTCGTCGCTGCTGCGGCCACCGGGCAGCGTCACCGACGGCACCCGGAAAGCGGCCACCTGATCCGCGACCGCCCGCATCGCCTGATCGGGAGCCTCCGCGAACCCGGCGGCGAGCAGTTCGGCGAACACCTCCGACTGCAGCTCGTCGTCCTTGGCGATCCGCTCGCTGATGGCGGTGACCAGCGGGTTCTCCCCGAACGCCGCGGTATTGCGATGCCGGACCGCGGACGCGGCCTCCTCGAACGCGCAGGCGGCCAGCACATCGAGCAGATGCATCGGCTCACGGCGGAAACCATCGGTCATATGACCCATGCGCAGCCGCTCGAGTTCCACCGGATCGCAGGCCCGGGTGACCATCAGGTAGTTGCGGATGAGGACGGAATGCCGAGCCTCTTCGGCGGTCCAGCGCCCGACCCAGCGCCACCAGGCACCGGTGCGCAGGTACTTGCCGAGTTCGCGGTGATACGCGGGTAGGTTGTCGGCGATCAGGACGCTCACGGTGAGCGCCAGCCGCGCCGTCTCGCTCAGCTCGGACTGGGCGGCATCCCAGTCCTCACCGCCGAGGAAGGCGAAGTTGCGGCCGTCGTCCCACGGGACGAAGTCGTGCGGCTGCCATTCGTCGGCGATCTCGGTGTGGCGCCGCACGGTCAGTTCCACCTCGACCGCGAGGGATTCCAGCAGGTCGCGGTCGGTCAACAGATTCTGCACGCACACACGGTAGCGGGTCGGACGACGAAACGGGACGCCCACCACTGCGGACGCCCCGATCGCGCCGAAATCAGTTCTCGGTGACCGTGGTGGAACGGTCCGACGAATTCCAGGTGATGGTGCCGCCCTCGAACTCGCTCATCTTGCCGTCGGGGGTGTCCTCCTCGTCCGACACCGGGAATCCGAGCTGGCCCTCGGCGCCGCCGTTCTGCTCCCAGGCCTCGCGGATATCGCCCCACACGACATGGGCGCCGGTCTCCTCGCTGAAGAAAATGGTGCCGCCGGTGAAGTCCTGGTAGCGGCCGCCGTCGGCGACCACCTCCTCCTCGCCCTCCGGCATACCCAGCGTGCCCGTCGGGCCACCTGCCTCGGTGTACTTCTGATAGATGGAGCCCTTGACGGTGACCTCGGTCCCGTCCGGCGTCTGCACGGTGGTCTCACCGGCATCGGCGTTGGGGTCCTCGTCCGGAGTGGCCGACCCCTCGGCGCCGGTGGTCTCGGTGGCCGACCCCTCCGCTCCGGGAGACGGGGTCCCCCCGGTATCCCCGCCCGGCATAACCTGCGAGGTCAGCGAGCCGACGGTATCCGACACCGAAGTGTCGTCGTCGCCGCAACCGGCGACGAGCAGGCCCGCGGCAGCGAGCGCGACAGTGAATCCGGCCGAACGTCGAGCGAAGTGGTGCATGTCCATCCTCTCGCGACAGGCCGGGTGATGCACAGCCAGAACTGTGGAAAACCCATCACTCCGGCTCATTCATGCGGCAACGTAACGGCTACCGATCGCGAGATCCCGCAACGCTGCCGGTTCGGTGGTCACGCCAGATATTACCCGCCCAGTCCGAATCCGGACCATAGCTGAGAAGTAGCTGTGTTTATTGGAGCGGCTTCGCCGCTCGAGGGTTCGGCCCCCGAAGCGTCTGCTGTCAGCGCTCGAGACTGGCGGCTGCGCCGCTTCGCTTCGAGC
>NZ_JBSFRU010000238.1:0-10122 GCF_053589395.1 Nocardia sp. NPDC003345 | reverse complement strand
AGACAAGTCGTGATGGTGGAACGTGAAACCCCGGGGATGGTGTGCTCCTCTACATAGGATTCGCCGAGATCCGCTCGTACGCTGCGCGGCACTGGCCCGGAAACGAACGGTAGCACCCATCGGCCGGTGCTGACCTGCCGATGCCGGGCCGGCCGCGAGCTTCCAGCGCATCGTCCATCGGGCCGGGCCGAGACCGTCGGTCGGAGCGAACGGGTGACCGGATACAAGCGTCCAGGGCGGCTCACTCACTCGGTCGGGCAGTGCGGCCTCGGGCTTTCGTCGCGCGCTGGTAGCGGGCGTTCGAGGACAGATCTGGACCGTGGCCGGCGGCCACACATTCCCCACCACCTCCGGCAAGTCTCTCGAGCTGTCGCAGACCGGGCGCCACCGGTTCCCGTGGATATTTCGACCGATTGGTTCGGTATTTGTATAATGGGTCGAAAATAAAATCTATGAGTATGGAAGTCGACTTGTCCGCGTGTCTCGAATCGACATGGCGGCTCCGCGACAGCCGAATCCAAACGGAAGTGATCGCCCTTGCCGGAGCCGACGACCACGGAGACATCCGCTGCCGCGTCGATGGAACAAGCCCGACCGAAGCCCTCCGGCCGTGTCGCTCGACGGCGTGATCGGCGCAAGGCGGAAATTGTGCGCACTGCGACGGAGCTGTTGTCCGCGCAGGGTTACCAGGGGATGAGCCTCGAGGAAGTCGCCGAGCGGACCGATATCGCCAAGGCGACTCTGTACCACTACTTCTCGAGCAAGGACGAGCTGGTTCGCGCCGTCCTCGAAGCCTTGACCGCAGATGTGGTCACCCGACTCGAGGCCGCGCTTTCCGAGGTGAGCGGAAGTAGCCATCTCGAACGACTGCGGGCGCTGATCCGGGAGCAAGTGCGGATTCTCACCGACACCGCTCCCGAGGTGGCTACGGTGTTCTCGTGGCCCAAGTCGTGGCCCGAGTCCTTGGAGGACGTCATCAAGGACAGTCGGCGCCGCCACGATGCGATCTTCCGCGCGGTGATCGAGGCGGGCATCACCGCCGGCGAATTCGATTGTCCTCACCCGGATGTTGCGCTGCAGTGTCTGCACGGCGCGCTCAATCAATCGTCATTGTGGATCCGCCCATCGCTGAACTCCGACCAGAAGGCGGTCCTGCGCGAGCAACTGGTCGACACCGCTTCGCTACTGATGGGGATCAGCGCTATCCGGGCGTGAAACCGCGGCGCCGCCCGGACCACCGAATGCGATGCGGTCACCCCGTCACGGTCGAAGCCGCCACGGTGAACCCGGGGTCGCCGGACGCCTACGTCGCAGGCCGCGAAGATGGCGCCGGCGAGATCCACGAGCTCGCGGAGTGTCGGCGGTCGACGCGTTCTCATTCATAAGGGCTGGATTGCGGTTAATGCGATCGATCGCTACATTAAGGGGATGAAGTTGGACTCCCAGTTCTCCGAGGCGGCCTCCGATTCGCGTCACGTTGTTCAAGTCGAGAGGTCCGAGCAGGTGATGATCATTCGATTGAACCGGCCGGCTTCGCGAAATGCGCTCACCGGAGGCGCTGTGGAGACACTTCTGGGACAGATCCGGCGCGCAGAGGAAGACCCATCCGTCCACGGCTTGATCCTGACCGGCACCGGAACCGCGTTCTGCGCCGGCGACGATCTCTACGAGGCGGCAGGTAGCTCCCCTGAAGAGTTCGAGCGGACCATCGCGAACCTGCAGGCCCTGACTGCCGCGCTGCTCGGATCGCGGCTGGTGTCGATGGCCGCGATCAACGGCCCGGCATTCGGAGGCGGACTCGAACTGACGCTGGCGTGCGACCTGCGAATCTGTTCGAGCCGGGCGAGCTTCGCCTGCCCGGAGGTCAAATGGGGACTGATGGCGACCAACGCCTCGTCGATCCTGCTCTCGGAAGTCATCGGACGCGGGCGGGCGCTCGAAATGGTTCTGACAGGACGGGTCTACGATGCGGCTTGGGCGCGCGACGCCGGGCTGGTCTCCGATGTCGTGGAGGCCGACTCGCTACTGGATCATGCCACCGACCTCGTTGGCTCGATTGTCGAATCCGCCCACAGTGCCATGTCGACCCGGGTGCTGTTCGCGGCGGCCGTCACCGAGTCG
Source organism: Nocardia sp. NPDC003345 (assembly GCF_053589395.1). Taxonomy (NCBI): domain Bacteria; kingdom Bacillati; phylum Actinomycetota; class Actinomycetes; order Mycobacteriales; family Nocardiaceae; genus Nocardia; species Nocardia sp. NPDC003345. The sequence continues at coordinate 8,001 of NZ_JBSFRU010000238.1, read as the reverse complement.
GCCGACGCGGCGATCGAACGTGAGGGCGATGCTGTCGTCGCCGCCTTCCGGACCGATTTCGCACAGGACCGCCTACTTCCATTCAAAACGGGCCGATCGCGAGGAGCACTGCGATGAGCAGTCGAGACCGGATCACGCTGGCCCGGCTCACCGATGAGACGGCAGCCCATTCCCCCGACCGCGTCGCGATCCGGGTGGAGGACGATCAATTGACCTACGGTGAGCTTCGCGATCAGAGCCTCCGCGTGGCCGCCGGGCTCCTGCGAGCCGGGCTGAAAGCCGGCGACGTGGTTGCCCTGATCGTGCCCAACAGTACGCAGTTCGTCATCACCTGGGTCGCACTCGGCAGGGTCGGCGCAGTAGCCGCCCCCATCAACACCACCTTCGGCGGGAAACGGTCGGCTGACGCGCTGCGTTTGTGCCGAGCTCGTTTCGCGGTGGTCGCGGGGGACCGATACCCGGAGGTAGTCGAGTCGCTGCGCGAAACCGGCGTGGAGGTTGTCTATGACATCGGCAATACGCCTATCGACGGCGGCGATACCCGATCACTTCCGTGGGCGGAGTTGGCGGCGTCGCCACTCCAGGAGCTGGTGGAACACCGGCCGGCACCGGGAGACCCGAGTATTCTACTGTTCACTTCGGGCAGTACCGGAAGCCCCAAAGCCTGCGTTCTGTCGAATTACTATGTTGTGCGGCAGGCGGAAATCTTCGTCGAGCAACTCCGCCTGACCGCCGATGACGTCCTGTTCACTCCTTTTCCCTTGTTCCATGCGGATGCGGCGATCTTCACCGTCGCCCCCGCACTCGGCCTGGGTGCGACAGCCGCCTTGGTGCAGCGGTTCTCCGCATCACAATTCTGGAATCAGATCCGCAAGTATTCGGCCACCGTTTTCGACTTCATGGGTGCGACGCTGTCGATGCTGCACAAGCAGCCGATTGCCGCCGACGACGCCGACAACCCCGCGCGGCTGGGATGGGGCGTCCCACTACCGGGGTGGGCGGCCGAATTCGAGCAGCGATTCGGGCTGGAATTGGTCGAGGTGTACGGACTCAGCGACACGGGTATCGTCCTGTACAACGTACCCGGTCGGCCCCGTCGGACCGGCGCCTGTGGAATGGAGATACCGGCATTCGAGGTCAAAACGCTGGATGCGGAGGGTTTCGAGACGGCGAGCGGTGAAATCGGAGAGATTTGCGTACGCCCACGGGAACCGCATCTGATCATGGAGGAATACCTCGGGAGACCGGCGGAAACTCTGACGGCGTTTCGTGGTCTGTGGTTCCATACCGAGGACCTCGCATATCGGGACGAGGACGGTTACTTCCATTTCGTCGGACGAACGAGAGATATTATCCGCCGCCGCGGTGAAAACGTCCCCGCACCGATGATCGAAGAAGCGCTCGCGAGTCATCCCGACATCCTGGATGTCGCAGCCTTCGGTGTACCGAGCGACCTGACAGAAGAAGACATCATGGTCGCCATCTCGTTCGAAGAGGGCCGAACGGTCGGAATCGATGAGCTGGTCGAATTGTGCGAGCAGCAATTACCTCGTGCGCTTGTTCCACGATACTTCCGGATACTCACCGAGCTGCCCCGGACACCGACCGAAAAGGTGGAGAAACATGTGCTGAAAGCCGCGGGCGTCCAGCCGGGTACCTTCGATCGAGGCGTCGGAGCGAAACCGTGATGCCCAAGTCCACCGCCGGCCGACGAGCGCGGCTCGTTGCGTCCGGTCGTGCGGTCGGAGCTATTCTCCAGTGCTGAACCACTGAGCGAAAGAGGGTCCGATGGCACGTACAAGCCCCGTAGAGTCCGCGGCTACGCAGCAGCGCCTTCGCCAGGCCGCCATCGCACTGTTCGCCGACAAGGGTTTCTTCGGTACCGGAATCCGCGAGATCGCAAATAGTGCCGGCACGACCCTGTCGTCGCTGTACCACTTCTTCGGCAACAAGGAAGACCTCCTCGTCGACATCATGGTCAGCAGTACCGAACCACTACGGGATGCCGCCGTCGCACTCACAACTGTCTACGACAGACCCGAGCAACTGCTCGGCGCCCTGATCGAGCAGCACGTATGGGCGCACGCGACCGATCGGCTCGCGAAGGTGGTGAGCGATACCGAGATCCGCGCACTCGAAGGGCAGAGACGTGAGCTGGTCCTGGAACTTCGCGATTCGTACGAGCAGGTATGGCGGAACACGATCCGGACCGGCGTCGAAGACGGCGTATTCGACGTAGGCCATCCCAAAACGATCACCAGCGGCCTGCTCGTCATGTGCACTTCTGTGTCGCATTGGTTCCGGCCGGGTGGAGAGTTGGAACTCGGCGAACTGTGTCGCACCTACTCCGATGCCGGACTCGGGCTCGTACGCGCCACCCGGGAAGGACAGCCGGTCCGACGAATCAGCTTGAAACTGCAAGATCCTTCGGCCCTACTGAGAACCGATACCTAGTACCGGGAGGCGGCGAGCCGCTATAACCACCGCGGCGGAATTCGCGCGAGTCGTGCGCCACGCCGAGGCTGTCGTCGGGTAGAGCACCGCCCGAGATCACGGGGGTGGCAGGACCCGGCCCAGGAATTCGTCTGTGTCGGAGCGCGCCTGCACCATGAGGGTGAAATGCGTGGCCGAGGGGTAGAACCGGAGCCGGCTGTCGACCCCACCGTGCTGGAGTTGCTGCTGGAGCAGCGTGGTGGTCGGCATGGGCTGCACCGTGTCCACTCCACCCTGCACGAGCACCACCGGCCGGTGATAGCCCGTCGTGGGCACCGCCATATAGTCGCGGAAGGCGGTGATCAGGGCCGGATCGGAGAGAGGCTCGACGAACAACTCGCCGAAAGATCGGTCCGCGACGGCCGCACTCGCTTCGCTCAGGCATCCGGCACCGCCTTCGGCGAGGGCCAGCACCTGCCTGCCCCGGTCGCTCAGATGATCGAGGACGCGCAGATCCGGGCGCACCTGGTCGAGACCCGCCATGATCATCAGGACCCGGATCTGCAACCCCTCGGGCAGCGGCACCGCCAGGTCGGGGCCGGACAGTGCCGTGATCAGGTCTTCGTAGTTGCTGGTCGGCGCGAAGGCCAAAGTGCCGCGTAGGTCGAGCTCCGGAGCGTAGCGAGACGCCGTATGGGCCGCGTACAGCGCCGACTGACCGCCGATCGAATGCCCGGCCAGCGCGTAGGAGTTGGACAGGCCCGCGTCCAGCGCGCGGCCCGCCCGGACGATGTCGAGCACTGCGTGGCCGGCGGCCCGTCCGGCCAGATACTGGTATTCCCCCGGGGCTCCCAGCCCGATGTAATCGGTGGCCAGCACCGCGTAGCCCTGGGCCAAATAGGCCGACATCTCCGGTCGCTCATCGAACGTGTCAGCGAATCCGCCCCGAAGATTCGGGGCGCAACCGCGAGCGATGCCGCTGGTGGAGTGGGCCCAGGAGATCACGGGCCAACCGCCCGGAGGCGCCTCGCCGCCGGGCAGGTAGATATTGCCCCCGCTGACCTCCGGTTCGTCACGCTGGCCAGTGGTCCGGTAGATGATCCGGTATCCCTTCGCCGCCGAAGTGATCAGCTCCGTTTCGGCCAATACGTGTGACGACACCACCGTGCCGGGGTGATCGGTCGGCGCCTCTGCGGCCGACACACCGATACCCAGGATCGAGAAACCGGTGACGAGCATCGACGCCGCCGTACGCCGTGCGGGGAACGTTCGTTCGGGCATAAAGGCTCCTGAGCCGCGCACGATGACCTCGCTCACCTCGGCCAGTTTCGTATACATCGTGCATTTCAGATACATTGTGTATGTAATAGTAGCCTTACCGGCGTGACTGTCAAGGGACGACGTGCGGAATACGCCGAAGCCACCCGGTCTGCCCTCTTGGAGGTAGGTCGCCGGCTGTTCATCGAACGCGGGTATTCCGACCTCTCCGCCGATGAGATCGCGCGGGCCGCCCGCCTGACGCGCGGCGCTGTCTACCACCATTTCGGCGGCAAACAGGGCCTATTCGAGGCGGTGTTCGAGCAGGTCGAACAGGAGCTGACCGAACGGCTGTCGATAACGATCGGGAAGTCCCCTGACCCCTGGGGCACCGCGGTACGCGCCTTGGAGGTCTTCTTGGACGAGTGCACCGATGTGGCCTACCAGCGGATCGTGCTGCAGGAGGGGCCGTTCGCGCTGGGCTGGAAGCGGTGGCGCGAACTCGACGAGCGGTACATGGTCGAGCTGATCCGGGATCTGGTGGATCAGCTGATCCGGACCGGAATCTTCGCCCCCCGCTCCACCGAGCTCACGGTCCGCGCCATCTATGGCCTGCTCACCGAGCTGGCTTGGAATATCGCCGCGGCCACCGACGGCGGCACGCGGCGCGAAGCGGGGCAGATCGCACTCGACATGATCGGTTCGCTGCGCCGGGCAGCAGAATGACCGCTGACCTCCGGCTCCCACGTCCGGTTGTCTACACCGCGCTCGACCGGTACCGCGACCGGCGGTGACGACTTTCTCGTGTGCCGCAACCGACCATCCTCTCGGTCGCGGTCACGTGACCGCGGTTCCGAGCCCGCCGCCGGCGACACCGAGTACAACGCCGTCGGTGATCGCGGCAAGCCGGTCGAGGTCCGAGCCGAAAACGGCGCGGGGATGTCCGGCCGATGCCCACACGGTCTCGTACTTCCCGAGGTCCGGATCGATGAGGGTGGGTATCGGGACGGGATGCCCCACGGGCGCTACGCCGCCGATAGGCTGTCCGGTGATCTCGCGAACCCGGCGGCCGCGCGCCAGGGCGACCGGACCACCCACGTATTCCGACAGCAGCCCGAGGTCGACCTTGTTGGCGCCCGAAGCCAGGACGAGCAGCGGATCGGATTCGCACAGCAGAACCAGGGAATTCGCGATCGCTCCGACCGGTACGGCGAGTTGCTCCGCCGCGGCCCGCGCCGTGCGCGCCTCGGACGGTAGCCACTGGATGGCGGGTTCGATCTGCCTCTCCAGAAGGCAGCTGATCACTCTGGCCACCGCGGGGGACGACGCTGATGGCACGTCCGTCGATGATGTGTCCTGGTTCACTTCGAGTCCCGAACTATCCTAATTATGAATGCGATCGATCGCTACTATACATCGATAACGACCTGATTCCCAACCCTCGAATCGGCGTCGCTCTCGCCGGCAGGCCCAGGCGAAATGCCGGCATCATGGTGGCGAGTGCCGAACCGCTGCACGACGCCACGGTCGTGCTCGAGAATGCTTACAGACGCCCCGAGGGCCTGCTGGCATCCGGGCCACGTTTGTCGGATTCGTGAAGGATCCCCGGGTTCGCGTTGTCATCAAGTGCGAGACGCCCGAGTCGAACAGTGATTTCCATGCTCGACACCCCAACGTGCCCGCGACAGGCCTTACCGCTGACCTCGGGTGGGATGCACACATCGGCGGTTGGGTTCGACGGCTGCTCCGCCCGGCCTGTACTCGCTCGCCGCCTCCCATTCGCCTCCCGAAGCCGGGTTCTGGCCACTCTCGTTTCGAGCGATCTCGCTGATTTCATTGCCTAAAGCGATCGATCGTTTTAGTGTGTGAGGCGGGCCTCGTGTCCGGCGATTCACGAGTGACCGCCCTCCGCAATATCCCCGTCCGCCGGGGGCAGGCCCCCGGCTCCGATCGTTACGGCTCCGGCGGCCGGCACGAAATCGAAGCAGGTAGCAATGACAACTGAGTTCGAAAGCACCGACACCGGAAAGCCCGCGCCCACGCTGCGCCGAACACTCGAGCACCGGCATCTGACGATGATCACGTTGGGCGGCGTCATCGGCGCCGGTCTGTTCGTGGGCTCGGGTGCCCTACTGAATTCAACCGGGCCTGCGGCGTTCCTGTCGTACGCGATAACCGGTGCTGTGCTCGTATTGGTGATGCGCATGCTCGGCGAGATGGCGCTGGCCAATCCTGCACTCGGCGCGTTCGCCGGTTTCGCTCGGCAGGCGTTCGGGGAGTGGGCGGGATTCACCACCGGTTGGTTGTACTGGTTCTTCTGGGTGGTCGTGGTGGGCGTCGAAGCCGTGGTCGGCGGTCAGTTGCTGCAACGGTGGATCGCTCTTCCTTCTTGGATTCTCGCCGCAGCTCTGCTATTGACGATGGTCGCCACGAACCTGCGCTCGGTGCGAAATTTCGGGGAGATCGAATATTGGTTCGCAGGAATAAAAGTCGCCGCGATCGTCGTGTTCCTCGCGATCGGGGCGGCGTATGTCTTCGGTCTGTGGCCGAGCCACGGCGCGGACATCTCGAACCTGTCCGCACACGGTGGTTTCACACCCCACGGGTGGACCGCTGTCCTGTCCGGCGTCGTCGTCGCGGTGTTCGCCATGGTAGGTCCGGAGATCGCGACGATCGCCGCCGCCGAATCGAAAGAGCCGGAAAAGGCGGTCACCAAGGCGACGAACTCCGTGATCACCCGAGTAGGAATCTTCTACATCGGATCGTTGCTACTGGTGGCGACGATCGTGCCGTGGTATCAGGTGAAGCCGGGTCAATCGCCGTTCGTCGAAGCTCTGTCGACGATGGGCATTCCGGCCGGAGCCGACATCATGAATGCCATTGTCCTCGTTGCCGTCCTGTCATGTCTGAATTCCGGCCTCTATACGTCGTCCCGGATGCTGTTCGCACTCGCTCGGGACGGTGACGCTCCGCAGGTGGTCGCCACGCTCGACCGGCGCGGAGTACCCCGGGCCGCGCTGGCGATCGCACTTCTGGTCGGTGCCGGCTGCATAGGCATGGCCTACTTCTCACCCGATACGGTGTTCACCTTCCTGCTCAACGCCTCCGGCGCCACCATCCTGCTCGTGTACACGATGATCGTCGCGTCACAGATCAAGCTGCGAGCGGGCATGTCTCGCGATCAGGTCGGCCGGCTACGCCTGCGGATGTGGCTGTTTCCCTATCTGTCCCTGCTCGCCGGCGCGGCAATCGTCGCGGTACTCGCGTCGATGTTCTTCATCGACACCCAGCGCTCACAAATAACACTGAGCCTGGGCACGGTGACCGTGATCCTGATCGCGTACCTGATCCGTCGCCACGTTCGCCGGTCCGGCCGGAATTCGGGGGTCGATCATCTCGCTTCCGCAGAACCCGACGTGGGTGCCGACCGGGCGTCGTGACGGCTACCTACCCGTCGATGGCGAAACGAGCGGAGTGCCCTGGATGAGGGGGCACTCCGCTCGCTTCGCGAAGCAGGGAGTGCGCCGGTCGCCGGAGATCACTCCGGAGAGAGGCAACCGGGCGGGATCGGCCCGGTTGCTACCGGTGGTTCAGAAGCTGGTTCGCCCGGACTCGACGAGGTGGGTGAGTAGTGCTGCGGGAGTCCAGCTTTCACCGTGAATGCGCTCGAGGTGCCGTATCTTCGCGAGGGTGACATCGAGGCCGAGCCGGGCTGCGTGATACATCGGACCCCCTCGGCGGGCGGGAAACCCGTAACCGTCGACATAGACGACGTCGATATCGGAAGCCCGTTGCGCGATTCCTTCACCGAGGAGCGCCGCTCCCTCATTGACGAGTGCGAGTACACAACGGTCGACGATTTCCGTCTCGGTGATCGTACGGCGCTGGATGCCGCCCTCGGCGGCACAGGTGCGTATGATCTGCTCGACGTCGGGATCCGGAACAGGGGTGCGGCCGCCGTTCTCGTATCGGTAATAACCGAGGCCGCTCTTCTGTCCGAACCGTCCTTTCTCGCAGAGGACATCGGCGACTCGTGAATACCGCATATGCTTCGGACGGGCGGCGGCGAGACGCTTTCTGGCGGCCCAGGCGATATCGAGCCCCGCGAGATCCGACATCGCGCACGGTCCCATAGCCATCCCGAAGTTCTGCAGAGCGGTGTCGATCTGCTGTGGTGTCGCGCCCTCTTCGAGAAGGAACTCCGCCTCCCTGCGATATGGGGTGAGCATGCGGTTTCCGATGAACCCCTCGCACACCTTCGACAGAACCGGGATCTTCCCGATCCGGGTGGCCAGCCGCAGTCCCGTGACA
>NZ_JBSFRU010000237.1:0-10169 GCF_053589395.1 Nocardia sp. NPDC003345 | reverse complement strand
AGCAGCTTCTCGAGGTGGTCGTCGCCGAGGCGCAGCACCGCGAGCGTCTGCTCCCGGGTGAGTCCGATTCCGCGCTCGAGTACCTGCTCCCGCGCGTCGGTGAGGATATCGGAGCTGGTCGGAGTGACGGTGGTCTCGACGGATGCCCGGTTCACTGGCGAATCCCTTCGTCGTGCGGGTGTTACTGGTACCGGATGCCCGGACCCAGAACTTGAACGGTGTTCAGGACAGGCTAGCGCCCCGCTTGAACAGCGTTCAGGCCGGTGTAGCGTCTGAGGCGAGTCGCAGCGCCAGCGGGAGGACCGAATCGTGCAGTTACACCGGGACGACGTCGTGGACGGCGCCCTCGCCATCCTCGATCAGTACGGTCTCGCCGACCTCACCATGCGCCGCCTGGCCGGTACGCTGAGCGTTCAACCCGGTGCGCTGTACTGGCATTTCCCCAACAAGCAGGCACTGTTGGGCGCGGTGGCCGACCGGATCCTGGCACCGATGGAACAGCCCGTGGCCGCTACCGACTGGTCCGGCGCGCTCACCGAACTGGCACACCGGCTGCGCGACTGCCTGCTGACCTATCGCGACGGCGCGGAACTGGTGTCGTCCACCTACGCGTCCCGCCTGACCACCAACAAGGGCCGCGAACGTTTCGGCAGCGCCGTCATCCGCGCGGGCATGCAGCGCGACCAGGCCGAACTCGCCGCCTACACCCTGCTCTACTACGTACTGGGCCATACCGTGGACGAGCAGTCCCGGATGCAGATGGACTCGGCCGGGGCATTGACCGAGACCGCCGAGGAGGCCGCGGACGCGACCGATCCGACGGCTCGTTTCGATTTCGGGCTCCAACTGTTCACCGCCGGTATCCGCCACCGCCTGGGTGCCGACGTGCGCTGAGGCCGCGCATGGCGGGGATTCCACCTTGAACGGTGTTCAAGTATGGTGCCCACGTGACCTCCGATCCCCTGGCCTGGCTCGACGAACGCGCCGGCGCGCGCGAGACCGCCGGACTGCGCCGCCGCCTGCGCGCACGCCCGGCGGACTCCGCACTGCTGGATCTCGCGTCGAACGACTACCTGGGGCTGACCCGCCATCCCGAGGTGGTCGCCGGGGCCGTCGAGGGTGTGCGCCGCTGGGGTGCCGGCTCGACCGGTTCCCGGCTGGTCACCGGGACCACCACCGACCACGAACTCCTCGAAACGGAACTGGCCGAGTTCACCGGTTTCGCCGCCGGACTGGTTTTCGCCTCCGGCTACGCCGCCAACCTGGGCGCGGTCACCGCCCTGGCCGGACGCGGCGCGCTGATCGTCTCCGACGCCGGCTGCCACGCCTCCCTGGTCGACGCCTGCCGTCTCTCGCGGGCCCGGGTCGCCGTCGCACCGCATCGCGATACCGCCGCGGTGGCCCGCCTGCTGAGCGAACGAACCGAGGAGCGCGCCCTGGTGCTCACCGATTCGGTGTTCAGCGCCGACGGCGACCTCGCCCCACTGGCCCGACTGCACCGCGTCACCCGGGCCCACGGCGCGGTACTGCTGGTCGACGAGGCGCACGGGCTCGGCGTCCGGGGCGCCGGTGGCCGCGGGCTGGTCCACGAACTGGGGCTGGCCGGTGAACCCGATCTGGTGGTCACCGCGACCCTGTCCAAGGCCCTGGCCGCCCAGGGCGGCGTGGTCCTGGGCGCGGATCGGGTGCGCGCCCACCTGATCGACAGCGCGCGCACCATGATCTTCGATACCGGTCTGGCCCCGGCCGCGGTCGGCGCGGCCCGTGCCGCCCTGCGGGTGCTGCGCCGCGATCCCGGTCTGGCCGGACGGGTGCTCGGCAACGCCGCCGAGATCGCCCGGATCACCGGCGTGCCGGCGCCGGAGTCGGCGGTGGTCCCGGTGATACTCGGCGATCCCACGATCGCCTACGAGACCGCGGAGGCCTGCCGCACGCAAGGGGTCCGGGTGGGCTGTTTCCGGCCGCCGTCGGTACCCGAGGGCACCTCCCGGCTGCGGCTCACCGCCCGCGCCGATCTGTCCCCGGCCGACCTCGGCACCCTGGCCGCGGTGCTGCGCCCGCTGCTGTCCGGGGCTCGCGACTCCGTGGGGGCTCCGGTATGACACCGCTGCTGATCACCGGCACCTCCACCGAGGTCGGCAAAACCGTCGTCACCGCCGCGCTGGCCGCGACCGCCCGCGCGGCGGGCCGCACCGTCGCGGTGTGCAAACCCGCCCAGACCGGGATCGCACCGGGCGAACCCGGCGACCTCGCGGTGATCTCCCGGCTGGCCGGCGTGACCCGGACCGTGGAACCGGCGCGTTACCCCGACCCGCTGGCCCCCGATACCGCGGCGCGCCGCTGCGGGGCACCGCTGCTCACTCTGGCCGAGACCGTCGACGTCGTGGCCGGTCTCGCGGACGCCGATCTGGTGCTGGTGGAGGGCGCCGGTGGACTGCTGGTGCGGCTGGGCGATTTCACCCTGCCGGATCTCGCCCGCGAACTGGGCGCCCCCGTACTGGTGGTCACCGCGCCCGGTCTGGGCACGCTCAACCACACCGAACTCACCACCCGGGAGCTGACGCGGGCCGGGGTGCGGTGCGCGGGCCTGGTGGTGGGTTCCTGGCCCGCACGCCCCGATCTGGCCTGCCGGACCAACCGCGCCGATCTGCCCCGGGTCACCGGCGCCGAACTGGTCGGCGCCGTCCCGGCCGGGGCCGGCTCCTGGCAGCCGCGACGGTTCGCGGTGGCGGCACCCGGCTGGTTCGCCCCAGGCTGGGCGCGGCAACACCTGGGTGCGGGCGATTCCGATCGCGGTGTTCATCCGGTGACCACCGGCGCCACTGCCTAGAGTTGACGGGCCACCGTCCACCGGCCGCCGAGGAGGGCCTGCGATGCCCGCGGACCGTCCGGCCCGGCCCGATCCGGCCGATGCCGCCACCGCCCCGCTGTGGCGAGCGGTACAGGCCTTCCGGCTGGTCACCCTGCTCTACGCGGTGGGCCAGCAGATCGCATCCGTGCAGTACTACCAGAACCAGCGCCTGAGCTGGGTATTCATCGCGCTCATGGTGATCTGGTCGGGGGTCTCGGCACTGTTGCTGGCCCGGTGGCCCACACCGGACACGGCCCGTATCCGCACGCTCGTCGTACTGGGCGACCATATCGTCGTCGTCGGCCTCATCGCCGCGACTCCGCTGGTCGCCGATTTCGACTGGTACCACGGGCATCAGCCGCTGCCGACCACGATGTGGTCGGCCAACGCGGTGATCTCGGCGGCGATCCTGCGCGGACCGGTCGCGGGTGTGGCCTCGGGCCTGGTGGTCGCGGCGACGATCATCACCATGCGGCAGCAGTGGGGCGAGGACGTCTGGGCCGACGCGACCGCGCCGGTGCTGGTCTCGGTGGGGCTGGCGCTGGGGCTGGCCGCGAGCACCGCCCGCCGTGCCCAGGAACAGTTGCAGCACGCGGTCCGGCTCACCGCCGCCGCCGAAGAACGCGACCGGCTGGCCCGGCAGGTGCACGACGGGGTGCTGCAGATTCTCGCCTACATCAAACGCCGGGGCACCGAAATAGGCGGGCCGGCCACGGAACTGGCACAGCGGGCCGGGGAGCAGGAGGTGGCGCTGCGGCGGCTGATCTCCGAGCAGGGCGCCGGCGCCGATACCGGCGAGACGACCGTGGATCTGCGTCCGCTGCTCACCGCCTACGCCACTCCCGGGGTCGTCGTGTCGACTCCGGGAGAACCGGTGCAGATCGGCCGGTGGCGGGCCCAGGAGATCGCCGCGGCGGTCGGCGCCGCCCTCACCAATGTGGAGTTGCACGCCGGGATCGGCGCCCGCGCCTACGTGCTGCTCGAGGACACCGGTGCCGAGCTCATCGTGAGCGTCCGCGACGACGGCGCCGGGATACCACCGGGCCGGCTGGCCGAGGCCGAGGACGAGGGCCGGATGGGAGTGTCGCGCTCCATCACCGGCCGGATAGCCGCGCTGGCGGGCCGGGCCGATCTGCTCACGGCCGGAATCGTCGGGGAGGGTACGGAATGGGAGTTCCGGATTCCACGCCGGTGAGGTGCCTACGACCGCCCGTCGATACACCGGGCGGGCCGCGTGGCCGTTCCGGCGCGACGGGACCGTTCTGGCACGATGAGAACAACGGCCTGATCCGGAAGGAGTGACCACGGTGATCGAGGAGCCGGCGGAAACGATTTCGGTGATGGTGGTCGACGATCATCCGATCTGGCGCGAGGGTGTCGCCCGGGACCTCGGCGAAGCCGGGTTCGAGGTGGCCGCCACCGCGGAGAACGCCGCCGCCGCGGCTCGCCGCGCCGCCGCGACCCGGCCCCGGGTGGTGCTCATGGATATGCAGCTGCCCGACGGCAACGGCGCCGGCGCCACCGCCGATGTCCTGCGGGTCTCGCCCGAAAGCCGGGTGCTGGTGCTGTCGGCGTCGGGTGAACGCGACGATGTACTGGAAGCGGTGAAGGCCGGAGCGTCGGGCTATCTCGTCAAGAGCGCGTCGGCCGCCGAGCTCATCGCCGCGGTCCGCGCGACCGCCGCCGGGCAGGCCGTATTCACCCCCGGGCTGGCGGGACTGGTGCTGGGTGAATACCGCCGGATGGCCGCGGCGCCCGCCGATCCGGCCACTCCGCACCGCCCCGCCCTGACCGACCGGGAGACCGAGGTCCTGCGCATGGTGGCCAAAGGCCTGTCGGCGCGGCAGATCGCCACCCGGCTCGATCTCAGCCACCGGACCGTCGAGAACCACGTCCAGGCGACCCTGCGCAAACTGCAGCTCGCCAACCGGGTCGAACTAACCCGCTACGTCATCGAGCAGGGCCTCGAGGGCTAGCCGGGAGTAATTGCCGCCGCGGCGGATCGGGTATATCCCGGCGCGGTAACCGAGTAGTCCTACTCATCTCTTCCGGCCCCGGACGGCCGACCATCGAGGTATGACGCCTTCGATCGACCCGGCGCTGATCGCCCGCCTCTCCGGCGCGCTGACCACCGCCGCCGGTGAATTCGGCACTCTCGGCGACAGGCTGAGCGTCCTCGGCCATGACCTGGACACCCTCCGCGACCAACTGACCGCTACCGATCCGGCCGGCCCGGACAGCGACCCGGAACCGGGCTCCGCACGCCGGGTTCCGTCCGGGGCGGCAGGCACCGAATCGCCGGCAACCACCGCCGCGCCCAGCGATCCCACGCCGGGCGCCCCGCGTACGGCCGCGCCGGATTCCGGAGTCGCCGAAGCCGAACGCCCGGGCTCCGGGGCCGACCACCCGGGCTCCGGAGACCACCCGGCCGCCGGCCCGGCACCGGCACCGCGGCCGGAACCGGCGCGACCCGCCGCCGCACCGTGGGGAGTTCCGCCTCCCCCGCCCTCCACCCGAAGCCCCTGGGAAGCACCGCGTTCCGGGCCACCGCACCCCGCGTCCGCGCAGTTCGCCGCACACCCCTATCCACCGGCTCGCCCGTCGCTTCCGTCGCGCGCACGCTATGCGGCCGCCACCACGACCACACCCCCGGGCCCGCCCCGGCCGCCCGCGCCCGCCGGGCCACCCGCGACCCCGTGGTGGCAACGCGAAGGCGTGATCAGCCGGATCCTGGCGGTCGCCGGTGTGGGTGTCACGCTCATCGGGGTCGTCATGCTGCTGGTACTGGCCGCCCAGGCCGGTATCTTCGGGCCGATCCCCCGGGTCGTGGCGGGCGGGGCGCTCGCCGCGGCGCTGGTGGCGGCCGGAACACGGGTCTACGACCGGGCGGGCGGGCGGGTCGGCGGAATCGCGCTCGCGGCCACCGGATTCGCCGGCGCCTACCTCGATGTGATCGCCGTGACCACTATCTACGACTGGCTGGACCCGGTACCGGGTTTCGCGGCGGCCCTCGGGATCGCCGCCGCCGGGGTCGGGTTGGCGATGCAGTGGCGTTCCCAATCGCTGGCGGTCCTGGTGGTCGCCGGCGCGGCCGTGCTGGCGCCGATCGTCACCGTCGAACTGACCCTGCTCGCCTTCCTGATCGTGCTGCAAGTGGTCTGCGTCCCGGTCCAGTACCGGTTCGACTGGCCACTACTGCATGTCGTCCGGACGGCCCCGGCCGTCCTCGCCACCCATATCGCGATCGTCGCGGTGGTGCTGGACTCGCCCGATCGCGGCGAGGCGGCACTCGTCCTCACCGCCGCCGTGGCGGTCGCGCTGGCCGGGCTGGTGGGCACACTCGTGACCGGACGGCACCGCACCGGCGATATCGTCTCTGCGATGGCGTTCGCGCTGGCCACCACGCCGTTGCTGGCCGCCCCGGCGCTCTTCGATCGACCGGCCTCGATGCTCGTCTCCGCGGTCTACGCGGCCGTACTGCTGACCGTCACGGGCGCCGCGCTACTGCCCGGCATCCGGGAGATCGTGCGCATACCGCCGCAGACCACGGCCGTCACCGCCATCGCCGGTTCCTTCGCGCTGCTGGAGACCTGCCTCACCGTGACCACCGAATCCACCCTGCCACTGGCCCTTTTCCTGGTCGCCGCCTGCTACCTGGCGATCGCCGGGCAGACCGGTCACCGGCTCGCCGCGATCATCGGCGCGTGCTTCGCGGTGCCCGGCGGGCTCGCGTTCCTGGCGATCGCCGGGCCCGACACCCTGACCACCGAATCGGCCGCGGTCCGGCAGCTGGGATCCGGGACGACCGCTTCCGCGATCGCCGGACTCGGGCTGGTCGCGGTGGCGCTGTGGGCGTTGCTGCAACCGTTCGCCCGGCGCGGCCGTGACGATTTCGCCACCACGCTGTCCTGGATCGTCTTCGGCATCGCCGGGCTCTACCTGGTCACCGCGGCCACGGTCTCGGCGGCGGTGGCCGTGCACGCGGACGGATTCCTCGTCGGGCACAGTATCGCCACCATCGCCTGGATGGCCGCGGCCCTGGCGGCGCTGCTGTTCGGGCTGCGGCGGATGTCCGGTGAGTCGGCGGCGACCGCGCGGGCCGCGCTGGTGTCGGGCCTCGTGCTCACCGCCGCCGCCCTGGCCAAACTGTTCTTGTTCGATCTGGCCACTCTCGACGGTGTGGTCCGGGTGGCGGCATTCCTGGTGGTCGGCATCCTGCTTCTGGTCGCCGGCACCCGGTACGCCCGGGCCTTCGCCGAAGACGGTTCCCGCGACAGCGAACGCCCGGCCCCGGACGCACCCCGCTGATCCCTCCGGCACGACCCGGTAGCCGTCCCCTCCGGCGGCTACCGGGTCGTGTCTGGGGGGTGCGCCGGATCGGCAGCGGTGCGGGCCGCCGCCACCATGGCCCGGGTGATGGTGGCGATATCGCCGGTATCGGCGACGAACGGCGGCATGGTGTAGATCAACTCGCGGAAGGGCCGCAACCAGGCGCCGGCTCCGATCGCGGCGGCGGTGGCCGCGCGCATATCCACCGGCCGCGTCAGCTCGATCACCCCGATCGCGCCCAGCACCCGGACATCGGCCACCCCGGGCAGCTCACGCGCCGGCATCAGGCCCGCGCGCAATTCCGTTTCGATGCGGCGCACTTCGTCGCGCCAGTCACGCGACAGCAGCAATTCCAGGCTCGCCACCGCCACCGCGCAGGCGAGCGGATTGCCCATGAAGGTGGGGCCGTGCATGAGCCCGCCGTGCGCGGCACTCACGGTCGTGGCGATCCGGTCGGTGCACAGTGTCGCGGCCAGTGTCAGATAGCCGCCGGTGAGGGCCTTGCCCACACAGAGCACGTCGGGCGCCACCCCGGCCTGTTCACACGCGAAAAGTGTGCCGGTGCGGCCGAATCCGGTGGCGATCTCATCGAATATCAGCAGGACGCCGTGCTCATCGCACAGCCGGCGCAGATCGGCCAGATAGCGGGGATCGTGCCAGCGCATCCCGCCCGCACCCTGGACCACCGGTTCCACCACGATCGCGGCCAGTTCGGCCGCGTGCCGCGCCACCGCCGATTCCAGTTCGCGCACGTAGCCGGCGCGGTAATCCCGGGGCGGCGCGGAGACGAAGACCTGCTCGGGCAGCACATCGGTCCACAGCGAGTGCATACCGCCCGCGGGATCGCACACGCTCATGGGTGTGAAGGTGTCGCCGTGATATCCGCCGCGCCAGGTGAGCAGGCGGCGCTTGCCCGGCCGGCCCAGCGCACGCCAGTACTGCAGGCACATCTTCACCGCGACCTCCACCGATACCGAACCGGAGTCGCAGAGGAACACTTTCTCCAGGCCGGCGGGGGTATGGCGGACCAGCAGATCGCACAGCCGCACCGCGGGTTCGTGGGTGAGCCCGCCGAACATCACGTGGCTCATCCGGGCGGCCTGGTCCCGTAGTGCCGCGTCGAGTTCCGGATGCCGGTAGCCGTGGATCGCCGCCCACCAGGAACTCATACCGTCCACGAGTTCCCGGCCGTCGGCCAGGGTGAGCCGGGTCCCGGACGCGGCGGCCACCACGAGGGGTTCGGTGGCGGCCGGGAATCCGCCGTAGGGATGCCAGACGTGGCGGGCGTCGAGCGCGGAGATCCGCGCGGCGGTGAGGGGTTCGGGGGCTGCGGTCACCGGTGCTCCTCTGCCTCGCGGGCCGCGCGGGAGCACGGCGTCTTGAACGGCGTTCAAGTTACCAATCGAACCCGCCCGGCGCGAACCGGGCCCGGGCGCCGGAGCACGCCACCCGCCGCGTCACGGAGTCGCCGCACCTTCCGGCCCGCCCGCGGATCCGGCCACCCGCACGAGCAGTTCACGCAACCGCCGCAGCTCCGCGGGCCCCACGTCGGTACGTATCCGCTCTTCGATCGCCGCGAGCCGGTCCCCCGCCAGCCCCAACACCGCGACGCCCTCCCGCGTGCACACCACGCGCCGAGCCCGCCGGTCGCCGGGATCCACCTCCCGGCGCACCAGCCCGGCCGATTCGAGGCGGCCGACGAGCTCACCCATCGACTGCTGGGTCATCCCGGCCGCGTCGGCCAGATCCCCGACCCGCGATCCTTCGGGATCCAGATAGCGGAAAACGGCGTAGTGCGCGGGCCGCAGATCACCCGGCAGCCGGGCACGCAACTCCGCGTTCAGCTCGTCTTCCACCGCCCGAGTGGCCAGGACCAGCAATTTGAGCAGCGAGGGTGTGGTTGACATTTTATGAAGGTAACCTTTCTAATTGGAGTATGTCAGCCCAGGTCCTCACCTTCCGCAACGGCCACCGCGTCACCGTGCTCGACCAGGGTGCCGACGAGTCCGGGCCCTACCTGAGGCTGCGGCACGAACTGCCCACTCCGGGCCGCCAGGCGGGCCCGCACTGGCATCCGGTCCTCACCGAACGGTGGACGGTCCGCCGGGGCGCGCTGCGGTTCCGGATCGACGGACGCGATATCGAGGCCCACCCCGGCGATACCGTTCACGCCCCGGCCCGCGCGGTGCACGAATTCTGGAATCTGGCCACCGATACCGTGCTCGATCACGAGATCCGGCCGCCACTGCGGCATCTGCGGATGTTCACCCTGTGGAGCGCCCTCGACGAAGCGGGCGCGACCCTGGGCAGCGGTATCCCCCGCAACCCGCTGGCACTGGGGCTGCTCTGGGAGTTACAGGACGGCTACCTGGCCGGAATACCGCCAGTACTGCAGCGATGGGTATTCGGGAGCTTGGCCGCGATCGCCCGGCGAACCGGTTACGCGCGCCGCCTTCCCGGACTTTCCCAGGCGAGCTGAACACCTGACCAGCAGCCCCTGACCGTTCGGCGCCGAAATCGCGCTAGGGTCATCCCCATGCACGCGTCGGATCCACTGCCCGGGGAAGCGGCACCGCCGAGAAGGTCACCGGCCCGCACCCGGCCACCGGACCACCACCGGCGCCCACCCCGGCCCCGGTAGCCCGCCACCCGGCCGCCCTCCCCGGGGCGTTCACCTCCACCGTCGCACCACCCCAGGACCCCTCACCGAGAAACCGTATGCCCGCAGACCCGCCGAGCCTCCGCCGCCCACCGCGCGCCACCCCGGTTCGCAGCACCTACCGGCTACAGCTGCGACCCGACGGACTCCCGTTCGTCCAGGCCGCCGCGATCGCGGAATATCTTCAGCAACTGGGCGTCTCACACCTGTATCTGTCCCCGGTCATGACGGCCGCGCGCGGTTCGGCGCACGGCTACGACGTCACCGACCCCACCACGGTCTCCCCCGCGCTCGGCGGGCCGCTGGGCCTGAAATCGCTGGCCGACGAGG
>NZ_JBSFRU010000236.1:0-10197 GCF_053589395.1 Nocardia sp. NPDC003345 | reverse complement strand
ACCATGGAAGACGACCTGCCCGCGCTGATCGGGAACCATCCGGGCGAGGCCCCGGCCGTGGCGGTCGACGAGGACGATCCGGCCGTGGTGCTCTACACCAGCGGCACGACCGGACGGCCGAAAGGCGTGGTACATACCCACCGGAACCTGCTCGCCATCACCGATTACCACCGCTGCACCGACGCACTGGGCGCGCTCGCCGCCGGGCACGAGCCCCGCGAACCCAGCGATAAGCGGTTCCTGCTCACCTCACCGCTGTTCCATATCGCCAGCCTGCACAATCTGGCCGTCCCCCGGCTCGCCTCCGGCGCCGCCGTGATCGTGCACACCGGCGCGTTCGACCCCGAGCGGGTCCTGGAATCGATGGCGCGCGAGCGGGTCACCAACTGGGGCGCGGTCCCGACCCTGGCCGCGCGACTGCTGGAAGCCGATCCGGCCGGGCACGACCTGTCGGCCCTCACCTCGCTCTCGCTCAACGCGGCGCCGTCCTCCCCCGCCTTCCAGGAGCGGCTGCGGGCCCGGCTGCCCGATACCGGGATCGCGCTGACCACCAGTTACGGCCTCACCGAGAGCGGCACAGCGGCCACCGTGGCCACCCCGGCCGAACTGGCCGCCGACCCGGAAACGGTCGGTCACCCGATTCTCGGTGTGTCGGTGCAGATCCGCGATCCGGAGGGCCGGCCGGTGCCCGACGGCACCGAGGGCGAGATCTGGGTGCGCAGCCCGTACGTCATGCTCGGCTACTGGCGCGACGACGCCGCCACCTCGGCCGCCCTCGACGGCGAACGCTGGTTGCGGACCGGCGATTTCGGCACCCTGTCCGACGGCCGGTTGCGGATGGCCGGGCGCCGTAGCGATCTCATCCTGCGCGGCGGAGAGAACGTCTACCCCACCGAGATCGAGAACGTCCTGGACGAGCATCCCGCGGTGCGGGAGTCGGCGGTGATCGGCATACCCGACGACGATCTCGGGCAGCGGGTCGCCGCGGTGGTGGTGACCGGTGGCGCCGTCGACGTGGCGGAACTGCGGGCGTTCACCGCGCGGCGGCTGGCCTATTTCAAGGTCCCGGAGCGGTGGACGCTGACCGAGGAGCCGCTACCCCGCAACGCGACGGGCAAAGTGCTGCGCCGCGAGATCACTTTCTGACCCGGGCGCACACGCGCCCGCCCGGACCGTACTCCCTCGCCAGCGATGCCGTCCGCTCGTTATGGTTGCTCGACAGGCTCGCGGACGCCGGGCCCCGCGAGCACCGCGATCCGCGCGGTGCACAGGCGAAAGGGCCGATATGGCAGGTAAACGCACCGTCCTCACCGCCGGCCTGCGCCGGCTCTCGGTGCTGCTGCTGGAGATGCGGGAGGACGCCGAGCTGAGCAAGGAGGAGGTCAGCGCCCGCACCGGTATCAATGTCACCACCCTGTACCGGATCGAGACCGCGCAGGCCCGCCCGCAGCGCCGCACCCTCATGACCATGCTGGATCTCTACGGCGTGGAGGCGACCCGGCGCCAAGAGGCACTCGAGCTGCTCTCCGACGCGCAGAAACCCGGTATGTCGCGGCCCTACGAGGCCAGCCTCTCCGAGGTCTACGCCGCGTACATCAACTTCGAATCGGTCGCGCTGTCGGCGCGCCACTACCAGACCTCGTTCATTCCCGGCCTGCTGCAGACCGAGCAGTACGCGATGGCCGTGATCGACACCTGTATGCCGAAGCTGGAGGCCTCCGATCTGGAACGCCGGGCCCGCGCCCGGATGGACCGCGCGGCGGTGCTGGCCAAGGACGAACCGCTGGAGCTGTGGGTGGTGCTCGACGAGGCCGCCATCCGGCGGGTGGTCGGCGGTCCGGAGGTCATGAGCGGCCAGCTCCGCCAACTCGGCGAGGCGACCAAACGCAAGAACGTGATCCTGCAGATTCTGCCTTTCGACGCCGGCGCGCATCCCGGTATGGCCGGGTCCTTCACCATTCTCGACTTCCCCGACCCCACCGATCCGGAACTGGTGTACGTCGAGGGCATCTCCGGAGACGCGCTGGTGGAAGGGCATTCGGAGATCCGCCGCTTCGGCGTGATGTTCGATCAGCTGCGCGCCATGGCTCTCAGTCCGCGTGATTCCGCCGAGGTGATCGCCGCCGCCGCCGAATCGATGTGCTGACGCGGTATCCCGGCGCGAAACGCGTGGCCGGCCGGTCGACCGGGATTCCCGGCTGCCCGAATGGGTATAAAGAGCGAATCCGTTCGAACACGCTCCTACCGGCCATCGCGGAAATGAGGGGTTCCCTTGGCAGAAGTCGGCGCCCGGACCGATCCGGACCACCAACCCGAGCTGAAACGGGTCATCGGCCCCTGGCTGCTCCTGCTGTTCATCGTCGGCGATATCCTCGGCACCGGCATCTACGCGCTCACCGGCCGGGTCGCCGGTGAGGTCGGCGGTGCGGTGTGGGTGCCGTTCCTGGTGGCCTTCGGCGTCGCGTTGATCACCGGTTTCAGCTATCTGGAACTGGTCACCAAATACCCGCAGGCCGCCGGCGCCGCGCTCTATACCCACAAGGCGTTCGGAATCCATTTCCTGACCTTCATGGTGACCTTCACCGTGATGAGCTCCGGCATCACCTCCGCGGCCACCGCCGCCAAGGCCTTCGCGGCGAATTTCGCCGAGGCCTTCGAATTCGACGGGGTGGGTGACGGGCTGGCGCTCACCCTCATCGCACTCGCGTTCATGGCCGCCGTCGCCGCGATCAACCTGCGCGGCGTCGGCGAGAGCGTCAAGGCGAATGTGCTGCTCACCTGTGTGGAACTCTCCGGGCTGCTCATCGTGATCTGTATCGGGTTGTGGGCGCTCGGCTTCGGTAACGGAGACTTCGGCCGGGTCCTGGAATTCGATACCGGCGACCGGTCGGCGTTCGGCGGGGTCATCGCCGCGACCACGCTGGCCTTCTACGCCATGGTCGGATTCGAGGATTCGGTGAATATGGCCGAGGAGACCAAGGAACCCAGCCGCATCTTCCCCAAGATCCTGCTCACCGGCCTGCTGGTCACCGGCGCCATCTACGTGGTGGTCTCCATCACCGCCGTGGCCCTGGTGCCCCCGGAGGACCTGTCCGAGGGCGATACTCCGCTGCTGCAGGTGGTGGAGATCGGCGCACCGGGCTTCCCCACCCAGATCTTCGCCTTCATCACCATGTTCGCGGTCGCCAACTCGGCCCTGATCAATATGCTCATGGCCAGCCGCCTGCTGTACGGCATGGCCAGGCAGAAGGTGGTACCGCGCTCGCTCGGCCGGGTGAACGCCGCCCGCCGCACCCCGCACGTCGCCATTCTGTTCACCACGGTGCTGGCCCTGGGCCTGCTGCTGGTGGTCGACGAGGTTCCCGAACTCGGCGGCACCACCGCACTGCTGCTGCTGGTGGTCTTCACCATCGTCAATATCGCGGTCCTGGTACTGCGACGTGACGAGGTGGGCCACCACCACTTCCGCACCCCGACCGCGTTACCGGTGGTCGGGGCCCTGAGCTGTGCCTATCTGGCCACTCCGTTCACCGATCGCAACCCGCAGCAGTACGCCATCGCCGGTGTGCTGCTGGCCGTCGGGGTGGTGCTCTGGGCCTTCACCGCGCTCTGGAACAAACCCCACAACGTCAAGCCCCTGCGACCGGGCAGCGACCTCTAGCCGCACCCCGGTCCAACGCTCGCCGCCGGGTTCTGCGGCGGCGAGCGGGAATTCGTGGAAGTGACGAGCGCCCCCACGATCGGTAACGTATGCGCCGATGACAAGCATGGACGCCAGGTTCGGCGATGCTGCTGGGTCGGTGCCCCTGCCCAGCCCGTGGGACCTCAACGCCTACCTCGCCGAGGTGGCCGCACACCGCAAACGGCCGATCTCGTTGCAGCCCGCGCACCGGTCGGCCCTCGCCGACCTGGGCTGTAACGGCAACGGTCTGTGGATCGCGCGCAAATACGACGATATCGTCGTCTACGACGCGTCGGCGTCCGGCCGCAACGCCGACCACATCGTGTTGCACGCGATCGGCCATATGCTGCTCGGTCACGGCGGCCCCGGTGCCGAGGACCCGGACACCACCCGGATCTCGATCAGTGCGCTCAACCCGGCTCTGCTCGATGCCCTGGCCACGATCGCCCCGGGGTCGATCACCCAGATCCTGGGCCGCGACGATTTCGGCGCCGACCGCGAACGCGAAGCGGGTGTCTTCGCCGAGATGACCATGGTCTACGCGGCACTGCCCCGCCGCCGCAGTCGTTCGTTCTGGCCGTTCGGGCGCCGCAAGAACAAGTAGGCGCGCCGCGCGGACCGGCGGCCGGTGGTACCGGATCGGTCCCCGAGCGTCTACGCTTGTGCGCCGTGGCCGAAGAGCAGAGTCCCGCCATGCTGCACCCCGCGATCGCCGCGTTGAGCGGTCTGCTGGGCACCTGGCGCGGCGCGGGGCAGGGCGATTATCCGACGATCGAGCCGTTCGGCTACCTCGAGGAGATCGTGATCGGGCATATCGGCCGGCCGTTCCTCACCTACCGGCAACACACCCGGCATGCCGACGACAACCGCCCTCTCCATGTGGAAGCCGGCTACCTGCGCTGTCCCGGACCCGACCGGGTGGAACTGATCCTCTCCCACCCCACCGGCATCACCGAGATCTGCGAGGGCAAACTGACCCTGGGCGACGAGGAGGTGCGGCTCGAACTCGAGTCGACCGCCGTCGGGCTGAGCAGTACCGCCAAATCCGTGACCGCCCTCAGCCGCACCATCCACATGCACGGTCGAACCATCGACTACACCCTGCAGATGGGCGCGGTGGGCCTGCCGCTACAGCATCACCTCACCGCGAGTTTGCAGAAGATCTGAACGTCGGATTACGAAGCGGTCACGGATTTCCGGGTGCGGGTCACAATTTGCTCGTGGTCGATTTTCCTCAGCTCTCCATCTTGTCTCGGCCCGTACCACCGGCTTAGGTTGACCTGAGCAGCAAATCATCAGACAACTCTTCCGAGCCCGGTCGCGCAGGCGCCTCCCGAGCTCGTTATCTGTCGAACCTCTGATTCGGAGGGAGCCGGAAATGAAGCGTTCCACCGTTGCTCTCATCACCGCCGGAATGATCCTCGGCGGCACCGGGGTGGTCGAGATCCTCGGCACCGACACCGCCACCTCCGCCCCGGTGGCGGATCGGACCGTCTCGGTCGTCGCACCCGCCCGGGTCAGCGATGCGGTGACCACCGATACCGGCGTCCCCTATATCGGCCACCGTTTCGCGACCGCGTCCGCGGCCACCGGTACCGGCCCCTGATTCGCCCGCCGCTCACCCGCCCACCGCGAGAGCGGCCAGCATATCCCGGGTCACCGCCACCGCGTTATCCGAGCTTCCGCCCTTGACCAGCAGCGTCGCGAAGGCCAGATCACCGCGGTACCCGACGAACCAGGAATGGGAGCCGCCGTCCACCTCGGCCTCACCCGTCTTCCCGTACACCTCCCCCTGATCGGCGATGCGGTTCGCGGTGCCGGAGACCACCACCTCCCGCATCATGGTCCGCAGGCCACGCACCACCTCCGGATCCAGCGCGGGCCGGTCACCGTCGACCTCCGTGCGCCGGCCCGCGATCAGGAACGGGGTGGGCGCGCTGCCGTGCGCGATCGCCGCCGCCATCAACGCCAGACCGAACGGACTGGTGACGACCCGGCCCTGGCCGATACCGTCCTCGGTGCGCTGGGTGCGGTCCTCGGCAGCGGGGACCGAGCCGGAGAACGTGGGCAGCCCGGCGACCGTGTACTCCGGTCCGATCCCGAATCCGGCCGCCTGCCCGGACAAGGCGTCGGCGGGCAATCGGCTGGCCAATTTCGCGAACGAGGTATTGCACGATCGCGCGTAGGCGGTGGTCATCGGGACATCACCGACCGTGAATCCGTTGTAGTTCGGGATCATCCGCTCGCCGATGGTGATCGAACTCGGACAGGCCAGCACGGTGTCGGGCGTCGCCAGACCGTCCGCTATCGCGGCCGCCGCGGTAACCGTTTTGAACACCGAACCCGGCGGATACTGGCCGATCGTGGCGACCGGGCCGTCCCGGTCGGCCGCCGCGTTCTGGGCGACCGCGAGAATACCGCCGGTAGAGGGTTCGATCACCACCATCATGGTCTGCTCCCGCCGGCCGTCGACGGCCCGCTGGGCCGCGTTCTGCACCCGCCGGTCCACACTCAGCGCGAACGAGGGTGCCGGCCGGGCCGCCACCTCGTAGAGGACTCCGGTCTCGGCGCCGTTCGCGTTCCGTGCCACCACCAGCCATCCGGCCCGCCCGTCCACGTCGTCGATCACCGTCCGCCGGATCTGGCTCATGAGATCGGGGGCGAACGCGCGATCGGTGGGGGTCATATCCCATTCCTGCGTGACCCGCACCCCCGAAAGCCCGATCAGCCGCGGCCCGGCCCGGCCGAATTCCGTCTCGTTCAACACGATCACGGTGTAGGCCCCCTCCGCGCCGCGGGCCGAATCCAGGATCCGGTCCGGCGTGAGCCGCTCGTCGATATCGCCGAGCGCCTCGGCCAGCGCGGCGGCCACCCGCTGCGGATCGGAACTCTCCGCCGCGTCGAAGGTCACCCGGGAGACCGTGCCCGGTACCAGCACATCACTGCCCGACTGCTCGTTCACCCGTGCCTGCGGCGCGGGCCGCACGGATAGCGCCATGGTCTGGGTATCGCCGAGACGCGGATGGACCGCCGACCCGCTCCAGCGCACGGTCCAGGCGCCGCCGGCGCGTACCAGTGGCAGCTGCCCGGAATAGGTCCAGCCGCGGTCCCCGGGCAGGCGCCATTCGTAGGTGTAGTCGACGGTGGCGGTATCGCCGGTGATGCGGGCAGCGCCCGTCTTCGCGTGCAATTCCTCGGCGGCCAGTTCGTCCCATACGGAAGCCAGAGTGACCGCGGCCTTTTCGGGCCGGTTGGTTCGCGCGGCGGCCGCTTCGGCATCACGGGCAGCGAATGCCTCGACGAAGCCCCGCGCGGCGGTGATCGGCCCCTGGGCGCCCATACCGCAGGCCGTCGTCACGGAGGCCAGGGCAGCGACCGCGAGCACGAATACGACTACCGGACGGATCGTCATCGGCCCCGATGGTAATCACAGAACCCCGGTGATCACCTGCGGCGCACCGGATCCGGAACCGATCAGTCGAGCAGAACCGTGGTGAAGGTGGCGATCTGCCGGAATCCGACCGCGCGATAGGCCCGGCGCGCGATCTCGTTGTAGTCGTTGACGTAGAGACTGGCGGTCCGGCCGGTGGCGAGTACGGCATTGGCCACCGCCGCCGTCCCGGCGGTTCCCAAACCCTGTCCACGGTGGTCCGGGTGCACCCAGACACCCTGGATCTGGCCGGTCCGGGAGGACATCGCGCCGACCTCGGCCTTGTAGGCCACCTCACCGTCGATGAATCGCGCCCAGGCCCGCCCGGCCTCGATCAGGCCGGCGACCCGGCGCCGGTAACCGCGGCCGCCGTCGCCGGCCCGGGGATCCACCCCGACCTCCTCGATGAACATGGCGATGGCGGCGACCAGGTACCGATCGAGTTCATCGGGCCGCACCGGGCGTACCTCGGAGTCGACCGGGGACACGGCGGCATCGGTGAGCGCCAGCAGCGGCTGCGCGGCGCGCAGTTCCCGTTCCGGGCCCCAGTGGTCGGCGAGCATCTCCCACAGTGGTAGCGCCAGCTCCTGCCGGCCGACCACCGAGGAACACAGACGCGGCCACCGGATCGCCCGGTCGGCGAAGGCACGCATGGCCTCACGCCCGCCCCGCAGTGGTATCAGATTCACCCCGGAAAAGCACAGTGATTCGGCCGGACCGCCGTGACTCCACAGTTCACCGTGGCCGTACCGGTTGTCCAGACCGTATTCCTGTAGCCGGGCGGCGACCATACAGGCCGCCACCGGATCGTCGTCGAGCACCCGCAGCACCTGCGCCAGGTCCCGCTTGGCGAGCTGACGCGCGGGAACGGTTTTCGCGCGCCGGGTCGGCTCCAGCAGACTCCGCACCTACAACAGCCTGCCATGAACCGCGCCCGCGCGGAACGGATATCCGGAAAGCGCGCCCGGCCCGGCCGGTCGGGACCCGAGGCGCCCGCGCCCGCGGGTCCCGTGGGCGTAGGCGGCCGGACCGTCAGCCGACGCTGACGACCGGCTCTCCGGTACCGGCGTCCTCACCCATATCCTCGGCGATCCGCATGGCCTCTTCGATGAGGGTTTCCACGATCTGGGCCTCGGGGACGGTTTTGATCACCTCGCCCTTGACGAAGATCTGACCCTTTCCGTTGCCGGAGGCGACACCGAGATCGGCTTCGCGCGCTTCGCCCGGACCGTTCACCACACAGCCCATGACCGCGACCCGCAGCGGGACCTCCAGACCGTCCAGGCCCGCGGTGACCTCGTTGGCGAGCGTGTAGACATCGACCTGCGCCCGGCCGCACGACGGACAGGACACGATCTCGAGCTTGCGCGGCCGCAGGTTCATCGACTGCAGGATCTGATCGCCGACCTTGACCTCCTCGGCCGGCGGCGCGGACAACGAGACGCGGATGGTGTCGCCGATACCCTCGCTGAGCAGCGCACCGAAGGCCACCGCCGATTTCACGGTGCCCTGGAACGCCGGGCCCGCCTCGGTGACACCCAGGTGTAGCGGATAGTCGCTCTGCGCGGCGAGCTGCCGGTACGCCTCGACCATCACGACCGGGTCGTTGTGCTTGACCGAGATCTTGATATCGCCGAACCCGTGCTCTTCGAACAGGCTCGCCTCCCACAGCGCCGATTCGACCAGCGCCTCCGGGGTGGCCTTGCCGTATTTGGCCAGCATCCGCTTGTCCAGGGAGCCGGCGTTCACGCCGATCCGGATCGGGATCCCGGCGGCCCCGGCCGCTTTGGCGACCTCGGCCACCCGGCCGTCGAACTCTTTGATGTTGCCGGGGTTCACCCGTACCGCCGCGCAGCCCGCGTCGATGGCGGCGAAGATATAGCGCGGCTGGAAGTGGATATCGGCGATCACCGGGATCTGCGATTTCTTCGCGATCGTGGATAGCGCGTCGGCATCTTCCTGCCGCGGGCACGCCACCCGGACGATATCGCAGCCCGACGCGGTGAGCTCCGCGATCTGCTGCAATGTCGCGTTGACATCGTGGGTCTTGGTCGTCGTCATCGACTGCACCGAGATCGGGTGGTCGCTGCCGACACCGACACCGCCCACCATCAGCTGACGGGTCCTGCGCCGCGGTGCGAGCACCGCCGCCGGTGCGGTCGGCATCCCCAATCCGACTGTGCTGGTCACTTTCGGCTGCCTACTTTCGTACTGGTCGGGCCGGTCGCTGCCGAGTGTAGTCCGGCCGCGACGGGGCGCCGCCGAGACATGGGCAACAGCCTCGACCGCCACCCGGACGTAAACTGCGGGTAACCCACAGGATGCCCGGGCGGGTAGGCACGATCAGAGAAACCGCAGATCAGCGCGGTTTCCGACGATAGATCACGTCGTAGACGAGGATTCCGGCCAACGCGGCCGCGAAGCCGACCAGGTAGAGATCCTCGACCTTGCCCGAGTGATTGCCGATCAGCATGCCGAGCAGGATGACGATCACGACCACCGCCGCGACCCGGAAGGTCTTGTGCGATTCGCCGCTCCATCCCCACGCGGCCGACGGAACCTCAGCGGGGTCCACCTTGGTGATGACCTTGTCGGTGGTGGGTTCGACTTCCGTGGCGGCCACGATCGCTCCTCCTCGAGAGAACGGATACTGCCGATATCGTGGCATACGACCGCCCGTCGTAGCCACTTAGGGGTGGGCTCGGTGGCGCGCGCCGAATCATGCCCGACCGGTTTCCGCATTCCCGCCCCGGGCGGGTATCGATACATCGACGCATACCGATACCCGCTCGACGCAACCTATGCCATGGCCAACTGATTGCACCGGTCGATGACGTCCTGGGAAACGCCGAGACCGAGCAGGCAGGCAGCGCCCTGCGCCGGCGAGATCAGCGTCCCGCTGTAGCACTTCCGCAGGGCCTACACCGGCCGCAGACCGGCCGGGCTCGAATCGCGCACCACGCCGGTCCAGGGCGAGATCGCCCACCTCGGTTTCCAGCAGAACGCATCCGGACACCCGGCAGCAACCGCGCAACCGCGGTATCCGTTGCGTGACAACGAATACCGCGGTTGCGCGGTTGCTGCC
>NZ_JBSFRU010000235.1:0-10431 GCF_053589395.1 Nocardia sp. NPDC003345 | reverse complement strand
GGCGACGCGGGCCGAACCCTTTGTGGGCCTCGCTGGACTCGGCGCCGAGGGGGTGGCCCGTTTCTGGGGAGTGGCGCATCCGGATGAGTGCCGGGTGGTCGGTTGTGTATATGGATCGGGCGGTCCACAGCACTCCGCGGGGGTGCCGAGTTCGGCGAGGCCCTTGGAGGGTTCGGCCCGCGTCGGCTGTCGGCCCTCGAAGCGCATGTGGCGAAGCCACGAGTCTCGAGGGCCGACAGCAGACGCTTCGGGGGCCGAACCCCGCGGCGCCGAAGGCGCCGCCAAAATTTCAGTGCGCGCCGTTTTCTTTCAGGCGTTTGAAGGAGGCTTCGATTTCGGCTTCGGCTTCGGCGCGGCCGACCCATTCCGAACCCTTGACGTACTTGCCGGGTTCGAGGTCCTTGTAGCGCTCGAAGAAGTGCTTGATGGCGGCCAGTTCGAATTCCGGGACATCGCCGAGGTCCTGGATGTGGTCCCAGCGCGGATCACCCGCGGGCACGCACAGGATCTTGTCGTCGCCGCCGGCTTCGTCGGTCATCCGGTACATCGCGACCGGACGGGCCTCGACGATGACACCCGGGAACACCGAGTCCGGGAGCAGGACCAGGGCGTCGAGCGGATCGCCGTCCTCGCCGAGGGTGTCCTCGATGTAGCCGTAGTCGGCCGGGTAGGCCATGGAGGTGTACAGGTACCGGTCGAGGCGGACCCGTCCGGTCTCGTGGTCGACCTCGTATTTGTTTCGTGAACCCTTGGGGATCTCGATGGTGACGTCGAACTCCACGCCAACTCCTTCCGCTGCTCGCACGATGCGCCGTGGTCGCCGGCGAGGGCCGGCGCACCCGGTGTTCGCCGAGAACGGTAGCCGAACACCGATAGGGTTGTCGGGGGCACATCGGTTCAGCGGGGCCCGGTGTGGAAGCAGGGCACGAGGAGACGACGGGCGACGTGGGTTTGCAGGGTGGCAGCGGTTGGGACGATTCGGCCGGGCGCCGGCGCCGGGGATTGCGGGCATGGTTGATCACCGTGCTGGTGGCGCTGGCCGGTGCGGCGGCGGTGCTGGCCGCGGTATTACAGCCGTGGACCCCCGAGTTCCGGCACGGCGGGCTGACCATCGCCGCGCCACCGGCGCCGGTGCGGGTGGCCCCGGAGGTCCGGGCCGCGCCGGAGGCGGGGCCGCCGCCGAGTCCGGCGGGCCTGGCGACCGCGCTGGGGCCGGTGACCGCGAATCCGGACCTGGGTGGTTTCGCGGGGTCGGTGACCGATCCGTCCGGTGGCGCGGTGCTGTGGAACGCCCGCGCCGATGAACCGCGGATCCCGTCCTCGACCGCCAAGATCATGACCACCGCGGCGGCCCTGCTGACCCTGCCGGCCGAGCAGCGGGTGCAGACCCGGGTGGTGGCGGGCTCCGCGCCCAACGAGATGGTGCTGGTGGCGGGTGGCGATCCCACACTCACGGCGCAGCCCGGTGGCGACGGGTACTACCCGGGTGCCGCCAGCATCGCCGATCTGGCGCGCCGGATCCGCGATGCCGACACCCCGGCCGACACCATCGTGGTGGATGTATCCGCCTATTCGGGCCCGGCGATGGCGCGCGGCTGGGATCCGATCGATATCCCGGGTGGGTCCATCGCGCCGATCGAACCGGTGATGCTCGACGGCGGCCGCCTCGATCCTCCCGCCGAGTACTCGCCGCGTTCGACCACCCCGGCGCTGGATGTGGGCCGGCGGCTGGCCGTCGAGCTCGGGCTCGATCCGGCGAAGGTCCGGGTCGGTGCCGCACCACAGGGCACCAAACGGATCGCCGAGGTGTCGTCGGCGCCGCTGCGTGACCGGTTGCGGGACATGATGGTGTATTCGGACAATGTGCTCGCCGAGACGGTGGGACGGGAGGTCGCGCACGCGACGGGACGGCCGATGTCGTTCGAGGGCGCGGCGGCGGCGATCGCGGCGGTGCTGGCCGAGCACGGTTTCGATATGACCGGGGTGAGCATGTTCGACGCGAGCGGGCTCTCGGTGGACGACCGGATCCCGGCCCGGGTGCTGGACAAGATCCTGGCCACCGCGGCCGGTCCGGGTGCCGACGCCGAGGCCACCACCACGCAACTTCCGCCGCTGGCCCCGCCGCTGGGTTCCGGGGTGGGCGCGGGCGGTAAGCCGGAGCCCGCCGGGACCGATACCCCGACCCTGGCCGCGCGGCTCGTGCCGTTGCTGGACTACCTGCCGGTCGCGGGCGGAACCGGCTCGCTGAGCAGCCGCTACGTCACGCAGAACCAGGGCGGCGCCGGCTGGGTGCGCGCCAAGACCGGAACTCTGTCGGTGGCCAGTACGTTGGCTGGTTACGTACTGGATCGCGACGGCCGGGTGCTGACCTTCACGCTGATGTCGAGCGATCGTTCGCCCGAGGTCAGCCGCCCCGCTCTCGATGCCGTGGCGACCACGCTGCGCAACTGTGGATGTACCTGACGGCTGGAGGCGCGCATGACGATGGGACAGGGTCCGGGCGGCGCCGGAGCCCCGGTGGTGCAGGACGCCCCGGGCGGATCCGACGGTGAGCAGCGGACGTTCGCGGGTGCGGTGGACTGGCGCTGGGCGGCCAGGACGGGGGCGTTGCTGGTACCCGCCGGGCCGCGTACCTCGCGGTTCGCCGCCGAACAGGCCGTCGCCGAACTGGCCGAGGCCTCGGTGCGGGCGGAGGGGCCGGTGCGAGAGGTCACCGGGCTGCTCGACGATCAGCCCGTTCCGGCGGCCCGGATCGTGGACCGGCCCGGCTGGATCGCCGCGGCCGCCGATTCCATGGGGCAGCTCACCGGGGGCGACCCGCGCGACCAGCACGGCCCGCTGACCGGAAAACCGGCCGGGGTGCAGGTGGGCGCGATGCTGGCGTTCCTGTCCACCGCCATCCTCGGTCAATACGATCCGTTCACCGGCCCGGACGGCACACTCCTGCTGGTGGCCCCGAATATCGTCGGGGTGGAGCGGGCGCTGCGGGTATCGCCGTCGGATTTCCGGCTGTGGGTCTGCCTGCACGAGGTCTGCCACCGCGTCCAGTTCTCCGCCTCACCCTGGCTCGCCGGGTACATGCGGGACAACGTCGAACTACTGGGCGAGATCGGCGACGAGGCGACCACCGAGATGCTGGGCCGGCTCCTGACCGAACTGAAACAGCGCCGCAGCGGGACCGCCTCCGACGACCCCAACAGCCGCGGCGTGGTCGGGTTGCTGCGGGCCACCCAGCCGCCCGCCCAGCGCGCGGCGCTGGACCGGCTGCTACTGCTCGGCACCCTGCTGGAGGGGCACGCGGATCATGTGATGGATGCCGTCGGCCCCAGTGTGGTGCCGACGGTCGAACAGATCCGCGCCGCCTTCGACCGGCGCCGCACCCGGCCCGCGAACCCGGTGCAGCGCCTACTGCGGGCCCTGCTCGGCATCGACGCGAAGGTGGCGCAGTACGTGCGCGGTAAGGCCTTCGTGGACGAGGTGGTCGGCACGGTCGGGATGCAGCAGTTCAACGCGATCTGGACGGACGCGGAAACCCTGCCGCGTACCGAGGAGATCGACGAACCGCAGCGCTGGGTCGCGCGCGTCCTGGGCTGACGTGCAGTCCGTGGAGCAGGCGCCGATCCGGCTACCGGAGACCGCCGCCGTGCTCGCCCTGCGGCAGGCCGTGCGGCGGTGGGCCGGCGATTTCCGGCCCGGCGGCGGGCCGGTGGCCGTCGCGCTCTCCGGTGGCGCGGATTCCCTGGCGCTCACCGCCGCGGCCCGCGCCGAACTCCCGGAGGTGCACGCCCTGGTCGTGGACCACGGACTACAGGAAGGCTCGGATCGGGTGGCGGCCACCGCCGCCGAAACGGCCCGCGCCCTCGGCTGCCGGACGGCGCGGGTGCTGCCGGTACGGGTCGACGGGCCGGGCGGCCTGGAGGCGGCGGCGCGTACTGCCCGCTACGCCGCTCTGGAGGCGGCCCGGGGTGGGCTACCGGTGCTGCTCGGGCACACCCTCGACGACCAGGCGGAAACCGTCCTGCTGGGGCTGGGACGTGGTTCCGGGGCTCGCTCCATCCAGGGGATGGCGTCCTACGACGCGCCCTGGGGCCGGCCGCTGCTGGAAGTCCGGCGTGCCACCACCCGCGAGTTCTGCGCGGACCTCGGCCTGACTCCGTACGAGGACCCGCACAACCTCGCCCCGGAGTTCACGCGGGTCCGGTTGCGTACGGAGGTGCTGCCGCTGCTGGAAGAAGTGCTGGGCGGGGGCGTCGCGGCGGCGCTGGCACGTACGGCCGGCCAGTTGCGCGCGGACAACACCGTTCTGGACGAACTCGCCGCCGAACTGCTGGGCCGGGCCGGGGTGGATCCGGCGGAAACGAGCTGTGCCGCATCGGATCTGGACTGCGCCGTACTGGCCTCGGCCGCGCCCGCGCTCCGGCGGCGCGCGGTCCGGGCCTGGCTGCTGGATCGGGGGGTGCCGGCCGTCGCCGGGGCGCATCTACACGGTATCGACGACCTGGTCGTGGCCTGGCGCGGACAGGGCGGGGTCGCGGTCGGGGGCGGAGAACGGGGGACCCGATTGGTCGTCGTTCGCGAGCATGGCAGGCTGACACTTGCCCGCGCCGACCGGGTGAGCCGAAACCGAAGGGAAACCAGTTGACGTGTACGGGGACGATATCGCTTCGGTACTGATCACCGAGGAAGAGATCGCGGCCAAGGTGAACGAACTGGCCGAGTTGCTCGCCAAACGGTACCCGGCCGATGCGCCGGAGGGTGATCTGCTGCTGGTGGGGGTGCTCAAGGGCGCCATCTTCTTCATGACGGACCTGGCCAAGGCCCTCCCGATACCGACCCAGATGGAGTTCATGGCGGTCTCGTCCTACGGCTCGTCCACCTCCTCGTCCGGGGTGGTGCGCATCATGAAGGATCTGGACAAGGACATCGCGGGCCGCAATGTACTGATCGTCGAGGACATCATCGACTCGGGCCTGACCCTGTCGTGGCTGATGCGTAACCTCTCGACGCGCAACCCGGCCTCGCTGGAAGTGGTGACCCTGCTGCGTAAACCGGACGCCCTGCGTACACAGGTCGAGGTCGCGAACGTGGGTTTCGATATCCCGAACGAATTCGTAGTGGGCTACGGCCTCGACTACGCCGAGCGGTACCGGGATCTGCCCTATATCGGCACCCTGCATCCGCGCGTGTACGGCGGCGAGTAGACCCTGGAACCGAGCCGGTGGACGGGCGCGTGACGCCCGTCCACCGGTTTCGGTCTCGATCGGTCAGGCCGGGATCGCGGGCGGTGCCGCGAATCCACCCGCGACGGCCCGCTGGCCGAATTCGAGGATGGTCGGGCGGGCATCGTCGGCGCGCCAGGCGACCGCGAGCTCGCACGGCGGCATACCGGTGAGGGGGCGTGCGGTCAGTCCGGGCCAGCGATACATCGGCACGTTGTTCTCCGCCAGCAGGCACAGCCCCAGTCCGAGACCGACCGCCTCCAGCCGGTCCTCGGGCGTCGCGGCCTCGGCTCCGATGGTGGCCGGACGCCCGCTGCGGGCGTCGTTGCCGAGCCAGAAATCGCGGACCGCGCCGGCTTCGGCGGGGAGGGCGATGAAGGGCTCGTCGGCCAGGTCCGCGAAATCGATCATTTCCTGATTGGCGCGGGGATGGTTCTCCGGTAGGAGCACCCAGCGGCGTTCGGTGCGCAGCACCTGCCAGCGGTACCGGTTCGGATCGGGTAGGGGGAGCCAGACGAGCGCCAGATCGGCCTGCCGTCCGGCGAGCCCGCTGGACGGGTCGGTCCAGGCGGCGGGATGCAGAGCGAGCCGATGGCCGCTGGCGCTTTCCAGGTCGTGCAGCAGGCCGCGGCCGAGTGTCGACTGGAGGCCGACGCGCAGTACCTCGCCCGCCTCCTGGAGGGAGGAGTTGGTGACCTCCCAGAGTTCCAGGATCTTGCGGGCGCCGTTGAGCAGTTCCTTACCCGCAACCGTGAGCGCGACACTGCGCTGGTTGCGATCGAACAGGACCACATCGAGCTGACGTTCCAGCTGCCGGATCTGACGCGACAGGGTCGGTTGAGCGATGTGCAGCCGCTGAGCGGCGTTGGTGAAGTGCAGTTCCTCGGCGACGGCGACGAAATACCGCAGATCGCGCAAATGCGGGTCCATAGCACCTTGCTATCAGAATAGTTCCTGAATTTCCAGCCCTAATTTGTTCGGATGGTCCGCATACAGGGCCCGAAACAGTCGGCAGGTTTGTTAGTGACAGCTTATTGGGTTCGGCGGCGATGTGCAGCCCGGCTTCCCCGCCGTGCGGTCGGCTCGGCGAAGGCGGCCGATACGACGTAAAATGTCCGGCGTTTGCTCTGGTAGAGCTGTTCGGGACAGATGTGCTTTCACCTCGGATGATGAGACGCGAGCCGGTGCAGGCCGCGGCCGGCGCGGCGTGCCCGGCGGGTTGCTGTCCCCGACTATGCCCGTAAAGTGACATTGATCACAATAGAGTTTCGGGGCGGCTCCGATCACGCGAAACGGCGCGCGTCCGAACCCGTTCAGGGGTCGTGACGCGCGCCGTCGCGGGCTCAGCTGTGGCGCACCCGGTCTTCGTAGGCCTTGCGCTGTTCGGCGTCGACATCGTCGAGGAAGGTCTGGGCCGACCCCATCGACCGTCCGATCGCGTCACCCATCGCCTGCGGCAGCAGATTCACGAATACCGACATGGCGCCGGCCGCGCGGGTCACCCGAGCCTTCGGCTTCGGTTTGCCGATCAGCCGCACGATGGCGGCGGCGATATCCTCCGGTTCGGCGGCCGGCAGCCCCTTGGGCGCCGCCACGCCCGATCCCAGTTCGGTATTGGTGAGTGTGGGCAACACCGACGAGACCGAAACGCCCGACCCCCGGTACTCCTCCCGCAGGGTGTCGGTGAAACCCAGTACCGCGTGCTTGGACGCGTTGTAGGTGGCCAGACCCGGAATATGGGTCTCGCCGGCCAGCGACGCGATATTGATGATGTGCCCGCTCCCGCGGGGCAGCATACGGCTCAGTGCCAGCTTCGAACCCAGGATCACGCCGTAGACGTTGATATCGAGGATGCGGCGGGTGATCTGATCCGCCTCGTCGACCAGGCGGCCGGTCGGCATGATCCCGGCGTTGTTGATCAGCACGTCGATCGGCCCGAGTGCACGCTCGACATCGTCGAGGAAAGTGGCGAAGGACTGGGCGTCGGTCACATCGAGACGGCCGTAGTGGTCGAAATCGTGATCGGTGCCGGATTCCTTCACCGTTTTCTCGTCGATATCGCCGATCGCGATCTGGGCGCCGAGTTTCGCCAGCGAGATCGCGGTGGCCAGGCCGATTCCACGGGCGCCGCCCGTGATCACGATGACCTTGCCGCGCAGGGATACGGTCTTGCTCAACGGTTCTCTCCCTTGAGTCGGAGCAGGGCAGGGATATCGATCCGGCGCATACCGCGCGCACCGGCCGCGCGCATGGCGCCCAGTCCGATCAGGATCTTGTTCAGGTCGTAGGGCATCCAGGTGAGTTCGCGTTCCTGGGTGGGCAGCATCGGCGTGGTGATCGCCTTGGCCCGGCAGTATTTACGCACTCCGTTCGGCCCGCCCCAGCGGGCGCCGACACCGGAATCGCCCCAGCCGCCCATCGGCAGCGCGAAGTTGAACAGGTTGGCGAAGATATCGTTGATATTGACCGCGCCCGCGTTCAACGCCCGCGCGATCCGCTCGCCACGCGCCTTGTCGCCGGTCCACACCGATGCCGACAATCCGTAGACCGAATCGTTGGCCAGCCGGATCGCCTCCGCTTCGTCGGCGACCTTCATCACCGGCAGGGTCGGCCCGAAGGTCTCCTCGGTGATACAGGACATGGTGTGGTCGACATCGACGAGCACGGTGGGCTCGAAGAAGGTGCCCTCGCCGGTCCGCTTGCCGCCGGTCAGCACTTTCGCGCCCGCGGCGACCGCCTCCTCGATATGCCGGGCGACTATGGACACCTGGCTCTCGTTGGCCATGGCGCCCACATCGTGGCGCGGTGTCCGATCGTCGCGACCCTGGCGCAGGGCCTTGACGTTCGCCGTGAGTTTCGCGACGAATTCGTCGTAGACGGGGGCCTCGACATAGACCCGCTCCACCGAGATGCAGACCTGTCCGGAATTGAACATGCCGCCGAACGCGATACCGTGCGCCGCGCGATCGAGATCGGCGTCGGCGAGCACGATGGCCGGATCCTTACCGCCCAATTCCAGGCTGTAGGGGATCATCCGGGCCGCGCACGCCGCGGCGATCCGGCGGCCGGTGGCGGTGGAACCGGTGAACTGGATGTAGTCGGCGTGGTCCACGACGGCCGCACCGGTCGCGCCGCCCCCGGTGACGACGGAGAGCACCGGGGGAGCGCCGATCTCGGCCCAGCCGCGGGCCAGTTCGAGGGCGGAGAGCGGGGTGACCTCGGACGGTTTCAAGATCACCGCGGCGCCGGCGGCCAGCGCCGGGATCACATCGAGCAGCGGCATCGCCAGCGGGAAATTCCACGGCGTGATCACGCCCACCAACGGATAAGGCTTGAACACCGTGGTCAGGCGTTTCACCCGGGAAAGCGGGCTGTGCGGAGCCGGGTGTTCGTCGGCCAGGAATTTGGCGGCCCGCCGGGCGTAGTAGCCGATCAGATCGCTACCGAAGATCGGGTCGATAAGCGCGTCCACCCGCGGTTTACCGGTTTCGGACTGCAGCACATCGGCCAGATCCTCGGTGTTGTCGATGATCCAGTCCTGCAGCTTCAGCAGCCACTCTTTACGCCCGTCGGCGCCGAGGTCCTCCCACTCGCGCTGTCGCTCGCGTAGTTCGCCGATCCGCGCGACCACCTGTTCGGCCGAAGTGTCGGGAACCTTGCCGACAACTTCTCCGGTGGCGGGGTTGAGAACCCGGATATCCGGGCCCGGCGGGCCCTCGGCGTCCGGCTCGGTATCGGAACGTGCCGATTCGGTATTGGTCACTGCTGTTCTCCCACTGCGTCGTGCTCGAAACCGCTCG
Source organism: Nocardia sp. NPDC003345 (assembly GCF_053589395.1). Lineage (NCBI taxonomy): Bacteria > Bacillati > Actinomycetota > Actinomycetes > Mycobacteriales > Nocardiaceae > Nocardia > Nocardia sp. NPDC003345. Next base: position 1,412 of record NZ_JBSFRU010000235.1, on the reverse strand, counting down.
TGGCCGATCACAATGGATCAGCGCACCGAACCGATCGTGACACAATTCACCGGAAAATGTCTCAGCATCTCAGGGATGCCGGCCGTGGAACCCGGACACCGCGCCCGGTCGCGGTGCCGCTTGTCGTAGGGACTCGGTCGTCGAGGCTCAGCTGCCTTCCCGGGCCAGCCGGCGCAACGGCGGCTCGGTGGGCGGCGGTACGCGGCGATCCGGTAACTCGTCCAGCAGGATCGTGGTCGCCTCCGCGACGGCCGCGACGGCCTTGTCCACGGCGGGTTTGGTGGCCGAACTCAGACCCGACAGGCCACCGACCTTGCGCACATACTGCAGTGCGGCGGCATAGATCTCCTGCTCGGTAGCGGCGGGTTCCAGACCTCGCAAGACGGTGATGTTTCTACACATGAATGCACATTACCGCCGCAACGGGTGCCGTGACAGGCCAAGGAACAAATGTGAAAACGCATTGACCGGGCCCGCCGCGAACCCGGGTCCTACACTCACGGTATGGCTGCTGCCGGATTGCCCACGCCGACCCCTTTCCCCTATCCGGAGCTCGACAAGCGCGAGGACGACCATTGGTCCGGCGCGCAGATCGACGACGACCGCCTGCGGGCGCTGTCGCTGGGTGCCTTCTATTCGGCGCGCTGGGACGCCTTCCACGATGTGCTCCTGCTCGGCCCGGAACGCGACCACCCACTCGGTGACCGGCGCGAACTCGCCATCGACACGCTCACCGGGGCCTGGGGGATCACCGACGGCACCGAGGCCCGCGCCTCCATGGAACAACTCCTCGAGGGGATGCACGCCCCGCTGTACGCGCTGGTCCACCCACTGGTGACGGCCTCGCTGAACGCCAGCGAACGCGACCGTTTCGGCGAACGCGCCGACCGGCACCGCGCCTTCCTGCGCCAGGTCGCGTCCTTCCGCGGTATCGACAACTCCGAGGCGCTGGTCCGCGACTACGACATCTGGTCCCAGGCCATCAAGATCGGCTTCACCGATCACCTCTCCCGGCCGTTGCCCGCCGATATCCACGCCTGGGATCTCGCCCGGGTCGTCGCGGTGGCCCGGATGGCCTACACGGCCGGGTACATCGAAGCCGATGTCGCCTGGGACTACCTGGCCCGCGCACTCCCGCTGGCGCAGCGCAAATACCGCAACTGGCGTCAATTCGGCGACGCCTACCTCACCGGATGGACCTACTGGCAGGCCTGCGAGGACCTCGCGGAACTGAAGGACGGCGGAGTGGACCGGCGACTCGAACTGCTCCGGCTGTGGCTGCGGCCGACGAGTCCCTGGCGGCGGTGTGCTCTGTAGTTTTGGAGCGGCTCCGCCGCTCGAGGGTTCGGCCCCCTTGGCGTCTGCTGTCAGCGCTCGAGACTGGCGGCTGCGCCGCTTCGCTTCGAGCGCTG
>NZ_JBSFRU010000234.1:0-10498 GCF_053589395.1 Nocardia sp. NPDC003345 | reverse complement strand
CCAATCATCCGGAAAGCCCGCGCAGCAAATTCCACGGTCTGCTGCATGATCAGATCCGGCACGAGTTCAATGCCGAGCACCAGTACATCGCCATCGCCGTCTGGTACGACAATGCCGATCTCCCGCAGCTCGCGAAGCGCTTCTACTCGCAGGCACGCGAGGAGCGCAATCACGCGATGATGATCGTCCAGTACTTCCTGGATCGCGATATCAGCGTCGATATCTCGGGTATCGACGCGGCGAAGTCCAAGTTCGAGAACGCCCATGAGCCGATCGCGATGGCGCTGGCCCAGGAGAAGACGGTCACCGATCAGATCGTCCAGCTGGCCAGCACGGCCCGCGAGGAGGGTGACTACCTCGGCGAGCAGTTCATGCAGTGGTTCCTGAAGGAACAGGTGGAAGAGGTCGCGAAGATGACCACCCTGCTCACCGTTGCCGAGCGGGCGGGTTCGAACCTGTTCGATCTCGAGGAGTTCATCGCCCGGGAGATGAGCGATGATCCCTCGTACGCCTCGGGCGCACCGTCGGTGGCCGGCGGTCATATCTGATTTCGGTTGACGGCTCCACCTCGTCGGCGCCGGTGCGAAAAGCACTGGGCCGGCCGGCGGGGAATTCGGGGTCGTGCCCGGGTGATGATGGGAGCATCGGCCGTCCCGGCCTACTGCGCCGAGGTCGGGCGGCCGATGCTCCGGTACGTCAGCCGGCGCCGGGTCGTTGTGTCGGCTGACGTGGTGTCGCCGGGGGGTTCCAGAAACGGCGACCTCTGAAACCTAGCCGAGATCGGCCTCAGAAAGAAGAGTTTTTCGGAAAATCCTCCGATTTATTCAGCGAAGCGTGACCTGCCGTGACCTCAAGCCGTCCCGGGAACGCCGCTGATCGGAGGTCAGGGGGGTATCGACCGCGAGCGCATCGGCCAGCCTGGTGCCGAATTCCGTTGCCGGAGCGCTCCATTCGCTCATATGCCGCTCCGGGTCGAGATCGAAGACCGGAACGAGCAGTCCGTGGGTGCGGAACGAGCCCGCGAAACGGGAGCCCTCACCGAGATGCAGTCCACCGGCGGCGTGCAACCGGGCCAGGGCCAGCATCAGATCGTCCTCTGATTCCGGCCGGACCCACCGCAGATGCGCCTTGTCGCCCGCGTCGACCCACCAGGGCGCACCGATCGCCTCCGGGCCCAGATCCAGGCGATCCGAAGGCATGATCGCATCCTTGGCCTGCTCGATGGTCGCCGCCACCTGCGGATCGGGCTGCACCCCCTCGGGAACCCACCAATCGAAATCCTGATGCACCGTCAGCGCCAAGGGCGCGTCGGCCACGATGACATCCGACAGTGCCGGGCTGCCCGGCGCCGCCTGCGCGACGGCCAGCGATTCACCGGGTTCGGCGGATTGGGTCCACAGGATCGAGGCCGCCAGATCGGCGCCCGGGTCGGCACTCGGCGTCTGCACCTGGACACCGACGTAGCCGGTCGGGGTGTCGCCCGCGCGCACCAGCGCCGAGACCGCACCCGGCAGCACGGTGGCCAGGGTGACCGCGCGCTCGGCGGCGATATGGTCGGCGAGCGTCAATTCGGCAGTGGCCGAAGGCACGAACTCCCGCAGTGCCACCAGATCGCATTCGGCGGCCAGCCCCTCGAAGGGCCGGGTCACGGCCTGCTCGGCCTCCTGCAACGCCGCCCGCCGTTCGGCCAGGCGCTGGGCCCGGTTGCCGCCGGGCTTCGGACTATTGCGTTTGCTCTTACCCACGGCTGGTCAAGTTACACGCCGGGACCGTCCGGCCAGCGCAGGCCACACATTTCGGGTGTTCACGCGTGCGCCGTCAACCATTGGCCAGTACGGCTTTGGCCCGGCCCGGATGGTTGGTGGCCACCCAGCTCACGCCGAGATCGGCACACAACTGCATATCGTCGGGTTCGTCGACGGTCCAGCAATAGGTCGCCCGGCCGGCCGCCGCGGCCTTGTCCACCAGATCGGGATGATCCCGAAGGGTTTTCACCGACGGCCCCACCGCGGTCGCACCGACCGTGGTGGCGGCGCTGCCGCCCAGGTAGCGGGAAGATTCGCCGAGCAGAACGGTCGGCAGCAGCGGCGCGGCACGGCGGATCCGCCAGACCGCGGTGGCGGCGAACGACATCACCACCGCGCGCGAATGCGCGGCCGAGGCCGGAGTCGCGATACCGAACCGCTGCAGTTCGGCCAGCACCTTGTTCTCCACCAGCGACCCGTAGCGCACCGGATGCTTGGTCTCTATGAACAGCTTGGTCGGACGGCTGCGCCAATCCAGCACCAGGCCGATCAGTTCGCTGAGCGTCAGCACCCCGGCCGGATTCCCGTCCCCGAAGTCCAGATCCTTCAATTCGGCCAGGGTGAGTTCGCTGACCAGACCGCTGCCGCTCGATGTCCGGTCCACCGTGCGATCGTGCACGCAGACCAGATGACCGTCGCGGGTGAGCCGGACATCGCATTCCACCCCGTCGGCGCCCTCTTCCAGAGCGAGTTCGTAGGCCGCCAGGGTGTGCTCCGGGCGGGCCGCGGAGGAGCCCCGGTGCGCGACCACGAACGGTGCGCGACCGCCCTGGACCGATTCGCCACTGCCCTCGCTCACTTGGCCGCAACCTCCTGTGGTGCCCGATCGGCGTCGTCCCGGGAATCATCGGTCCCGGCGTCCGCCGCCGTGCCCACCGTAGCGGCAGGCCCCGGATGTACCGGTTCGATAAGTGGTTCGACCGGGTCCACGGCGATCACCCAGCGCCGGGCCAAACGGTCGGCTCCGCGCAGGTCACGACCCTCGATCGTGCGCATGACCCACAGCGTGAGCACCGCGACCGCGGCCGCCAGGGCATCGGTCGCCGCGGTGAACAGCACCCCGTCCGCCTCGGCCTGCAGCGAATCGGCACCCCGCCAGAAAAGGGCCGCCACCGCGACCAGGCCGCCGAGGATCCAGACCGCCCACCAGATGCGTACGGCCCGCAGCGGGCGGGGATCGGTCCGATCGGCTACCACTTCGGTGAGGAATACCCCGGGAAAGACCAGATTCACCACCGGTACCAGGCAGCCCAGGGCGAGCAGACGGGGCGATCTGGGGTCGGTGCGGCCCTGGGCGGCGAAGAGTACCCGGCGCACCTCGATCAGCCAGCCGAGCGTCGCGACGGCCGAAACCAGCGCCATGATCAGCGCGAACAGCGCGGAGGTGTTCACCAGCGCGTCGGAGAACCAGAGCAGTGGCGGTTCGATGAGCCGGGTTCGATTGCGCAGGAGTAGCAGGTAGCGGCCCAGCTCCGCGACCGCGGCGACGCCGAAGAGCAGCGCGGTGGCGTACAGCGCGGTATACGCCCAGCGGGTCAGGGTGGTGAGGGGGCGCGGCTTCTGTTCGAGCGGATCGTCGGCGGGGCGGTCGTACAGGCCCCAGCGGGGCATCTCGGTGTAGCGGGGCGTACCGGTGTCGCGCTCTCCGGCGGACGTGGGATGCCCCGGCCGCGCGGGCCGGCCGGGGCGCCGCGCGATCCAGCGATAGTTACGGCGCTCCGGCGGGGCGTCGATCGGCCCCGGGGACAGCAGCACGCCACGGCAACGCGGGCACCAGTGCATCGGTGATCCCTGCACCGCCCAGCGTGTACCGCAGCGGGCACAAGGCTGCACCACCGTACTCACCGCGCACCTCGCTCTTCGTCAGTAGATCTTCGCGGGCTCGTCACCCTCGCCGGTCAGCGGCCGGCCGGTCTGCTGCCAGGCCACCATTCCGCCCACCACGTTCACCGCCTCGTACCCGATGTTCACGAGATACTTCACGGCCTCGAGCGACCGGCCACCCTGACGGCACACCACGTACAACTCGGCATCGGGATCCAGCTCGCCGTAGCGGGCCGGGATATCGGACAGCGGAATGTGCACGGCACCGGGCGCATGACCGAGCCGCCATTCGTCGTCCTCGCGCACATCGAGCAGGACGGCTGCCGCCGCTTCCCCGGGCGGACGGTCGAATTCTGCCGGTACGGACTCGACCGGTACCGACGGGACTCCGAAGCTCACACCTGTGATCCTGCCATAAGCCCCCGGACCCCTGCCCGGCTCCGGTGGGAGCCGCGACGCGGGCGACCGATCCACCGGTTCGGGGGCGACTCGCGACGACACGCCCGACACGGCCGAATGTTCGCTGAACGGATGCCGCCGCGTGCCGCGAAACGTGGACATCGGCAGAGCTCGTTCCCGGATTGATAACCATTCCGCATAGCTTCCGGCCAGAGTGCTTGATATCAGCTATCATTCAGCGCACCATTATGCCAGAGCCCTCGGAATATACGGGATGACCTGCGGCAACGGTGGACCCGAACGATCGATCCGGTACTCCCCTCCAAAAATCCCGGAGCGACCGCCCGGCCACCGGCTCGGGCCACGCCCCGTTGCGTGACCCGATAACCAATTGGACGCCGGGCACCCGCTTTCGGTTCCATCGGGATTCCAAATCGGCAAAATCCCGAGATACGGCTATTGACCTCGGTAATCTGGCGCCATGACATCCACCAGGGGGTTACTCGACGGATTGGACGCGACCGGCCTCAACACAGCACTGTCGGAGGCCGGATGCCTGGGACTGGAAGTGGATTCCGAAGGTAAACGCCTAGAGCTCGAACTCGAGGTGCTCAGCCTGCCGGAGCAAATACCGGGCATCGCGGCGGACGGGTCGGCCACGTCCACCCAGCCGACGCGGGTCCGGCTGGTGTTCCACGGCGTCACGAGAATTGCCGCTTCGTTGCGGATGCAGCGGTGGGACGATCTGGAGCCGCGGGTCCTTCCGCTGGAACTGTCCGGGCTGAGTGCCGCGGTGTTCAGTTTCGGCGGCAGCCGGTTGCACGGCTGGGAATTCATCGACCTCGACGACAGCGGGTGGACGCTGTGGAGTGAACTGCTCAGCTTCGATACCACTATCGACAACCGGATCGCCCGCCACGTCCTCGAGTTCTCCCAGGAAGAGGGTATCGACCCGCGGGAACTCGATATCCGGGTCTGGTTCGACACCGTGACCGCGCACCGCTCGGACGGTACCGCGATCCCGCTGCCGGACCTGGTGTCGGGCTCCGAGCGCTGGTGGGCCGCCCACGACAAGGGCGACCCGCGCGCGACCCATCCCGGCATCGCACCACCGCTGTAGCCGAGTACCGGGTAGCGCGCTCGCTGATTCTTTTCGATCCCTTCGGGCTCGGCGGCGCATGCATCCGGCAGGACGGGGTAGGCACCTGAGAGTTCGCGCAGAAATGGTCCGGTTCGCTCCGATGTGGAATGGTGGGGTGTCGGGGCGAGTTGGACCATTCGGGTGTACGAATGGTCGGGAGCATGCCGCACAAGGACGCGCTCGACCCGACAAGGAAGGGACATCGTGGCTGAATACACGCTGCCGGATCTGGATTACGACTACGGCGCCCTGGAGCCGCATATCTCCGGGCAGATCAACGAAATTCATCACTCGAAGCACCACGCGACCTACGTGGCCGGAGTGAACACCGCGCTGGAGAAGCTCGAAGCCGCGCGCGATGCCGATGATCACGGCGCCATCTTCTTGCTCGAGAAGAACCTCGCCTTCCACCTCGGCGGCCATGTCAACCACTCCATCTGGTGGAAGAATCTCTCCCCCAACGGCGGCGACAAGCCGGTCGGCGATCTGGCCGCCGCCATCGACGACCAGTTCGGCTCGTTCGACAAGTTCCGCGCGCAGTTCACCGCCGCGGCCAACGGCCTGCAGGGCTCGGGCTGGGCGGTGCTCGGCTACGACACCCTCGGCCAGAAGCTGCTCACCTTCCAGCTCTACGACCAGCAGGCCAATGTGCCGCTGGGCATCATCCCGCTGCTGCAGGTCGATATGTGGGAGCACGCGTTCTACCTGCAGTACAAGAACGTGAAGGCGGACTACGTGAAGGCCTTCTGGAACGTGGTCAACTGGGCGGACGTCCAGGAGCGTTTCACCAAGGCGACCAGCCAGGCCAAGGGCCTCATCTTCGGCTGATCGCCTGCCCTCCGGGCAGCACGCGACCGGAACCCGCGGACCGTCGTCCGCGGGTTTTTCCGTGCCTGCCCCACGGTCTGGCACTCTCTGGTACTTGTGTGCCAGACCACTTCTGCGCGATCCTCTTCTTTCACAGGTTCGAGGACGGGCAGGGCCGCCCCCGGTAACGCACGGGAGGCATTATGCGCAGCAACGCTCCGATAGGGGTCACGCCGTTCCACGCCGCCGGCACGCTGCGCGGATTCGTCATATCGGGCCGCTGGCCCGATACCACCAAGGAATGGTCCCAACTGCTGGTACTGGCCGTCCGGGTGGCGTCGATGCCGGGCCTGCTGTCCACTTCCACGATCTTCGGGGTCCGCGAGGAACTACCCGACGATCCCGCGCCGGATACGGTCGGTCTGGTGATCTCCGAGGGCCCGGTGCTGGGCGAGGACGGTGTGCGGCCGGGACGCTTCGCCGAACACATCCCGCCGGCTCTGTTCATGCTGCACCCGCCGGCGGAAACCAGCCCGTCACTACCGGAGTGCAGCGGCGCGGCGTCCGGATGCGTCCTACTGCCCGGGATACCGCATCTCGGCCTCGAACATCGCGCGGCCTGGGCCGAGGCGGAAGCCGACGGCACGGTTACCTCGCTGGTAAGCCGGGTCGGGCTGGATCCGATCAGCGATCCCGATACCGCCGTACTCGCCATGCTCCTGGCAGCGGCCTGAGCCACCGTCGACCAGCGCCCACGCCGTCCTCCGACCCGACCCGCGTCACGAACCGCGAATCGCACCCCGGACAAGTCTCCGGCCGGTGCGGGCGCGCCCCTGCAGATCGCCCCGCGCCCGTGCGAACCAGTCCGCCACCTGCACGGGACCGGTTTGCTACGACGATGCCGATACGAAATTCCGGCAGCCCTTTCCCGATATTTCAGGGTACCCTAATCCTTCTCTGCGCGCCGCCAAACATATTGTCGCGGTGCATATTTGAAATCGTAGACGTTGTCGATGAGCCGACGATGCGGTAGTGTTGCCGACAGCGAAGGGGAGTAGCCCCCAATCACGCGGTCGACATACTGACCCACCAGCGGTGGGTCCGGGCGTGTGAACCGGAAATCCCGGTGGGCGAGACCTTCGGCAGACAGCAGTTCATGTTGTCGGCCGGAGACGACCCCGAATCCGGCCGGCGAACCGGATGATCGGGAGCCCTCGGATGATCGCCACCATCGGACTCGCCATCGGCATCGTTTTCCTGGCCGAATTGGGTGACAAGTCCCAGCTCATGGCCTTGACGTTCGCCCTGCGCTACCGCTGGTGGGTCGTACTGGGCGGTATCGCCGTGGCCACCGCCTCGGTGCATGTGATCTCCGTGGCGATCGGTCATTTCCTCGGTGCCGCGTTGCCCACCACAACGATCGCGGTGGTGGCCGCGCTGACCTTCCTGGCGGTCGGGGTGTGGACGCTGCGCGAACTCGTCACCGCCGGCTCCGACGCCGAAGAACCGCCGGCCTCGCGGCTGATCACCGCCGCGCCGTTCTTCGTCGTCCTGTCCGCGTTCCTGCTGGCCGAGCTCGGCGACCGCACCATGTTCGCCACCGCGGCGCTGGCCACCGACAACAATTGGGCAGCGGTCTGGCTCGGCTCCACCATCGGCATGGTCGCCGCGGACGCGCTGGCCATCGCCGCCGGCATCCTGGTCGGCAAGCATCTGCCCGAACGGGCCATCGGTTTCGGGTCCGGGCTGCTGTTCCTCTTCATCGGCGCCCTGACCGGCCTCACCACCGCGGCACCCGCCCTCGGCGTCCCGGCCGCGATCGCTCTCGCCCTGCTCGTACCGGCGGTCGCCGGAGCCTTCCTGTGGTTGCGATCCGGCCGGTCCGGCACCCGCAACCTGCCTCTGACCGGGGCGGAACCGGCCGATGCCGAAGAGGCGCAATGGGAGGATCGGCGGTAAGCATCGATCACCGATATGCGCAAGGGGACCGTCCACGAACCCCGGGCACTCACGGGTTAGGGTGCAATTGACGTCAGGCCAACTGGCCAGTCACGAACGAGAGGACCATCGTGGAGATTTCGGGTTCCGCCGCCATCGTCACCGGGGGCGCGTCCGGTCTGGGCGCCGCCACCGCCAAGCGTTTCGCCGATCTGGGCGCCACCGTCTTCGGGCTCGACGTACCGCAGTCGATCGAGCGCGCGGGCGATAACGTGCCCGACGGGGTCACCCTGCTCGCCGCCGATGTCACCAGCCACGAAGAGGTCGAGGCCGCCGTCGCCAAGGTCGTCGAAGCGGGCACTCCGCTGCGGATCGTGGTCAACTGCGCCGGGGTCGGCTGGGCCGGTCGCATCCTGTCCAAGAACGGCCCGCACGATCTGGAGCTGTTCCGCACGGTGATCACCGTCAACCTGCTGGGCACCTTCAACGTGATGCGCCTGGCCGCCGACGCCATCGCCAAGACCGACGCCGTCGACGAGGCCGGCCAGCGCGGTGTGGTCATCAACACCGCTTCGGTCGCCGCGTTCGAGGGCCAGATCGGCCAGATCGCCTACTCCGCCTCCAAGGGCGGCGTGCACGGTATGACCGTTCCGGCCGCGCGTGACCTCGCGCAGTTCGGCATCCGGGTCAACACCATCGCCCCCGGCATCATCGACACCCCGATGCTCGCCGGTGTCACCGAGGAGTACCGCCAGGGCCTGGAGGCCGGTGTGCCGTTCCCGTCGCGCCTGGGCCGCCCGGACGAGTACGCGCAGCTCTCGCAGTACATCGTCGAGCACGATTACCTCAACGGCGAGACCATCCGCATGGACGGCGCGCTGCGTATGGCGCCGCGGTAGTAAGCACTGCTACGACCACGCCCGCCGTCCCGGCCGCAAGCCGGGCGGCGGGCGTTCGTCGTATGGCGTCCTGGAGGCGGGCGCTATCCGGCGCTACCGGTCGGGACCCTCGCCCGCCACTTGTCGCAGGCCGCCCGGTCGGCCCATTCCCGGTCGACGCCGTCGGCTCGGCAGCCCTGCCTGGTGTAGCCCTGGCTGTCGAGCCCGGAACGGTTGTAGCCGAAGCTGTCATAGCCCCAGCGGTCGTAGCCCCAGCGGTCGTGACCCGAGCGGTCGTAGCCGGAGCGGTCATGACCCGAGCGGTCATAACCGAAACGGTCGTACCCCGAGCGGTCATAACCGAAGGCGTCGTAGCCGTCGGCACCGTAGGGGTCCTGCGGGACGGGCAGCACGCAGTGCGGGGCATGCGCCGGAATGCCGCCGGGACAATCGGCCGGGAGCCGCGGAGGCTCCGGGGTCGTCGTAGGCGGCTGCGGCGGCTCAGAGGTCGGCGCGGGCGGCTCGGGTGTGACAGTCGAAGGCGGTGGTGTAGTGGGCACGCTCTGGGCCGGCTCCGGCGACGCTTCGGCATCCGGTCCCGCGTAGGCCGGGGCGATAAGCAGCACCGGCGCGAAAACCACAGCGCCGAAGAACGCGGTCCGGAACCCGGCATCGCGCCTGCTCCGGCCGCCTGGGACAGCTGTCGGCATGATCGATCTCCAATCCGAGCGCGGAACCGCGCTTACACCGGACTATCGCCGCGTGGCCGATTTCCTTACAAAGAGCAGGTCCGTGCACTCACGAGCGGCCGATCGACGGTGCGCCGTAGCGGAATACGCGGCGACACCCGAGAATTCGCTCGCTTATCCACCCACGACTCGGTAGCGGCCGCGGCGGCGGGCGCCGCGGCCGCTGTCCGGATCAGAGGGTGCGGGTCAGCCGATCGGCGAGGATCTGGGCGAACTTCGCCGGATCCTTCAGCTCGCCGCCCTCGGCGAGAACCGCGGTGCCGTAGAGGAGTTCGGCGGTTTCGGTCAGTTCGGGGACCTTGCCTTCATCGGCGTCCTGCTTACGGGTGTCGTAGGCGTCGCGCAGACCGGTGACCAGCGGATGGGTGGGATTCAGCTCCAGGATCCGCTTGAACTGCGGCAATTCCTGGCCCGAGGCCCGGTACATCCGCTCCAGCATGGGGGTCATATCGAAGACATCACCCACCAGGCAGACCGGTGAACTGGTCAGGCGCGAGGTCAGGCGGACCTCCTTGACGCTGCCCTCGAGGGTCTTGCCCAGCCAGGTCAGCACCTCGGCGAAATCCTTGTCCTGCTGTTCGCGCAGGGCCTCGGATTCCTTCTTCTCCTCCTCGGTCTCCAGATCGACCTCGCCCTTGGCGATCGACTGGAACGTCTTACCGTCGAACTGCGGTACCGACCCGACCCACATCTCGTCGACCGGATCGGTCAGGATCAGCACCTCGCGATCCTTGGCGCGGAACGCCTCCAGATGCGGCGACTTCTCCACCTGCTCACGGGATTCCCCGGTCATGTAGTAGATCGCGTCCTGGCCCTCGGGCATGCGCTCCACGTACTGCGCCAGCGTGGTCGCCTCCGTGTCGGAATGCGTGGACGCGAACGAGGACACCTCGAGAATGGTCTCCTGATTGTCGTAATCGGAGACCAGGCCCTCCTTGAGCACCCGGCCGAATTCCT
>NZ_JBSFRU010000233.1:0-10502 GCF_053589395.1 Nocardia sp. NPDC003345 | reverse complement strand
CGAGCAAGAAGGAATCCTCGACGTCCTCCGCGCGGCAGGTGCGCATATCAATATATCGAGCTGCGATTTCTGCTTCGGCTACCAGAAACCCCTGCAACCCGGCGAGAACTGCATCTCCACCGGCGTCCTGAACATCTCCGGCCGCATGGGCAGCCCCGACGCCAACATCTACATGGGCTCCCCCTACACCGTCGCCGCCAGCGCCCTCACCGGCACGATCCAGGAGTCGAACCAGTGAGCGCCTATCCCCCACCCCCGGACCTGATCGAAGGCAAGGTCGCCTGGATCTTCGGCGACGATTTCGATATCGACCTCGTGGTCGGCGTCTCCAATATCAAGTCCTACGACCCCGACCACCTGCGTTCGGTGTGTATGCAGGCCTACGACCCCACCTTCACCGACCGCGTCCGCCCCGGCGATATCATCGTCGGCGGCCGTAACTTCGGCTACGGTCATCCGCACTATCCACCGATGGTGGCCCTGCGCAATGCGGGTATCGCGGCCATCGTCGCGGAATCCTTCTCGCCCGGCTTCTGGCGCGGCGAGACCTTCAACGGCATGCCGTTGATCACGATCCCCGGCGTCTCGACCGAAGTCCGGGTCGACGATGCCGTGGCCCTCGACTGGCGCACCGCCACCCTGCGCCTGCCCGAGGGAACCGACCTGGTCGGAACCCCACCGAGCCCGCGGACCGTCCAGGTCATCGAGGCCGGTGGCTCGTATGAACTCCTGCTCGCCGAGCACGCACGCGAAAGACAGATTCAATGACGAACACAGAACCTCGCGTCGGGTCCAGTGACCTCCACCCCTCCGGACCGCTGCCGGCGACCGCAGCGAAGAAGTCGAACTCCGTGGCCCGCCGCGCCGCCATAGCCGGCGGCGTCGGCACCCTCATCGAGTACTACGACTTCGCGGTATACGGCTTCCTCGCCGTCACCATCGCCCCGCTCTTCTTCCCTTCCGACAATTCCGGCGTGTCGATCCTGTCGACCCTCGCCGTCTTCGGCGTCGCCTACGTGGCCCGCCCCCTCGGCGGCATCTTCTTCGGCCGCCTCGGCGACCGCCGCGGCCGCCGCCACTCCCTCGTCATCACCGTCGTCAGCATGGGCATCGCCTGCGGCATCCTCGGCCTGCTCCCCACCCATTCCGCCGTCGGCGTCCTCGCCCCCATCCTGCTGGTCCTCGTCCGCCTCGCCCAGGGCTTCTCCGCCGGCGGCGAAGTAGGCGGCGCCGCGACCTATATCGCCGAATCCGCCCCACCGAAGCGGCGCGGTTTCTTCGGCTCCTTCACCCCCGTCGGCTCCACCCTCGGCTTCGCCGTAGCCGCCGCCGTCGTCGGCGTGGTCGCCCTGGCCACCAACGATGAGCAGATGGAATCGTGGGGCTGGCGCATCCCGTTCCTGCTCGCGCTGCCGCTGGCCTACGTGTGCCTGCGCGTCCGCATGAAGCTCGAGGACACCCCCGAATTCGAGGAGATGGCCGAAAAGCAGCAGGTCACCAAGAGCCCGCTGCTCGACACCGTCACCAAGAACCCGTGGTCCGTAGCCCGCGTCGTCGGCATCGCCATCGCCATGAACGGCTCCGGCTACATCGGCCTCACCTACTTCAGCGTCTACCTGATCAACGACCTCGGCTTCTCCAAAGACTCCGTCTACTGGACCTCCGCCGTAGCCATCGCCCTGGCCTGCGCCACCTTCCCCCTCAGCGGTATGGCCACCGACAGGTGGGGCCGCAAACCCGTCCTCATCACCGGCTACCTCGCCTACGTCGTCATCGCCCTCCCCGCCTTCATGATCATGGGCGCGACCAGCAGCATCCTCGTCATCGGCATCGTCTACTTCCTCTACATGGTGCTGAACGGCGTAGTCCAGGTCCCCGCGTTCCCGCTGTTCACCGAACTCTTCCCCCGCACCGTCCGCTACACCGGCGTCTCCCTCGGCTTCAATATCGGCACCATCGCCGCCGGCGGCACCGCCCCCTACGTCGCCGCCCAGCTCGTCGAATCGACCGGCAACGCGATGTCACCCGCCTACTGGGTGATGGGCGTCTGCGCCATCGGCCTCCTCACCGTCGCCACCATCCGCGAAACCGGACGGAAGGAACTCCCTGCATGACCACCGGTAACCCCGGGACGAACCCGTCCGCCGCATCAGATGAGGGTGCGGCGGGCGGGGTGTCCCGGCAGGACGGCCACGAACGCTTCGCCACACTCACGGAGGCCTGGAACGACCGGGTCCGGCACGAACCCGACGCCCCGGCCCTCGTGTACTTCGACACCACACTCACCGTCCGCGAGACCGACGACCTCGCCAACGCACTCGCGGCCGCTTTCGCGGAGCGGGGTGTGGGCCAGGGTGAGCGGGTGGGGATCCACCTCCAGAACATCCCGCAATACGCGATCGTCCAGCTCGCCCTGTGGAAACTCGGCGCGATCGCCCTGCTGCTCAACCCGATGTATCGCGGGCGGGAACTCCGGGAGCTGGTCAGCGATGCCGAACCGGTCGGGATCATCACCACCGACCGCGATGTGCGGCAGGTCCGGGAGGACGTCGAGGGCCCGACAGTCGGGTGGGTGATCGGCACCGCGGAGTCGGACCTCCAGTCCCGCAACGACCCCCTCGTTTTCAAACCCGAGACCGCCGCTACCACTGAGCCATCGGCAGAGCATCCTGCCGATGCACCCTCGACACACACCGACCTGCTCGCCCTGGCTCAGGAGTACGCCGGCCGGAAACCCCCGCCGGTCCAGGTGCACGCCGACGACCTCGCTTTCCTCGCCTACACCTCCGGCACCACCGGCCCACCCAAGGGCGCGATGAACTCGCACGCCAACGTCCGCGCGGTAACCACCAGCTTCGCCGAACTCGCCGGCATCACCCCCGGCGACGTGGTCTACGCCCTGGCCCCGCTGTTCCACATCACCGGAGCGGTCGTCATCGGCGCCCTTGCCCTCACCGAACAAACCTCCCTGGTCTTCACCGGCCGCTTCACCACCGACATAGCTGTCGACGCCCTCCGCGAACACGGCGTCACCTACACCATCGGCTCCATCACCGCCTTCAACGCGATGATGAACTCGGAATACGCCACCGCCGAACACTTCTCCACCATCAAAACGCTGTACAGCGGGGGTGCGCCGGTTCCACCGAGCACGGTCGCCCGCTTCCAAGAACGCTTCGGCCACTACATCCACAACGCCTACGGCATGACCGAAACCTCCTCGGCAGTCACCGCGGTCCCACCCGAAACGAGCGCACCGGTCGATCCAGGCAGCGGCACTCTCTCCATCGGACTACCGCTCCCGGGAGTGAACGTTGAGGTAGTCGACCCCGAAGGCCGCCCCCTCACACCCGGCAGCCAAGGCGAACTTGTCGTCACCGGTACACAGGTCATCCGCGGATACTGGCGCAAGCCAGAAGAATCCGAGGCCGCTCTCCCCGAAGGCCGTCTCCGGACCGGCGACAGCGCGATCGTGGACAAACAGGGCTGGGTGTACCTGGTCGACCGGATCAAAGACCAGATCAACGTCTCCGGGTACAAGGTATGGCCGCGCGAGGTCGAGGACGTTCTCTACCAGCACCCGGCAGTGCTCGAAGCGGCAGTTGTGGGCATTCCCGACGAGTACCGAGGTGAGTCGGTAGCGGCCTATGTTTCGCTGAAGGACGGTCACAGCGCCAAGTCCGCTGATCTGATCTCCTTCGCCCGGGATCGCCTCGCGCCATACAAGCGGCCCAGAACGGTGGAAATCGTCGCAGACCTGCCGAAGACCCAGACCGGCAAGATTCGCAGGCGGGCGCTGCGCAATGAACATAAGTAAGTCTGAACTGGGTAGCAAGGCCTCTCGCTCACTCTGAATATCAGGTTTGGCCGTCGGATAATCCGCTGCAGGAGATGCCGAATGCCGTGCGACACCGTCCGCCTCGTAAGACACTGTGAGGATGACTCAGGGTTCACACGACGCTGCCCCGAACGCGGTTGGCTATCAGCATCAAACGTGGTGGGCGTTGGTGGAGTTGCTACGAACTGGCCCGGATAGACCCGATGCCGCAATCAGCCTCGAACTGTTCGACGACATTGCCTGGGAAGAGGCTGGAACACCGACGGAGCTGCTGCAGGTCAAGCATCATGAAAGCCGATCACGCTCGCTGACCGACCGCTCGAAGGATGTCTGGAAGACGATCCAGGTCTGGATGGACACCGCCTCGCCTGGAGATGCCTACGGGCCCGAGCTAGTCCTTGTCACAACGCAGTTGGCGGCTACAGGCAGCGCGATGGCCGCGTTACGAGCAGTTGACCGCGATGTAGAAAAAGCGGCAGCAATCCTTGGTCGGATCGCTGGCGAAACCGGGGCGGAAGAAACCCGTGCTACGCGCGAGAAGTTCCTACGCTTGTCATCATCCGAACGGCAAACCTTCTTGAACCGAATTCGTGTGGCCGATGCATCCCCTCATGCTGAGGAAGTCCGAGCTGCCGCGCGCGCCTGCCTGCTGTGGGCGTTGCCCCGGGGACACGAGGAGTTGTTCTTGGCTCTTGTATGGCAATGGTGGGATGAGCAGGCATTGGCTCTGCTAAGGAGACGCCTGTCGAAACTAGATGTTGGTGCAGCTCATGCGGCAATCGATGAAATCCGCAATCAGTTCACCAGCGACGACCTTCCGACACTGGTGCACCTCGCAGAGCTGGACGAAACCACCATCGGCGAGACACACCGCACACATGTGTTTGTACAGCAACTTCAGTGGATTGCGTACCCGCCGAGAAATCTGCAGAAGGCGATCGTAGATTATTACCGCGCATACACACAGTCGGTAAGGTGGCTGGATGAGGACCTGATCGGAATCCAAGAACTCACGCGGTTTGAATGTGAACTGGTCGACGAGTGGGAGCGTCAGTTCGAGTTCATGGTGATCAGCCTGAGCGATACCGCTGACGACAAGGCCAAGCAGGCCGCTGGCACAGCAATGCTTCGAGCTCTTCTGGATAGCACGCAAATAACGGTGAGGCCCCGTTACAACGAGACCTTCTTCACCCGAGGGCAACGTCATGTTTTGGCCAATAGAGGCCGTATAGGCTGGCATCCTGATTTCGAGAGCCGAGTCGCCGAACTGCTGTTGCCAGCTAAAGCCTGAGCTTTCGAAAATAGAATGCGCTGTGCGCGAAAGGAAAGACGCTGATGCCATCGGGTGCTCGCTCGGACATTGTCTCGACAATGCTTAACCCCGCGCTGCTCGCCGCGGTTATCGCCGCTGCGTCTACAGGGCACCACCGAGAATCCGGCGATGGTCTTCCATGGGTGTTGTCGTTCATCGTTGCCCCAATGGTCCTGCATCGCGGCACCCGCGAGGCACTGCCGACGACTACGCGGACCTACCTGGCAACCTGGACCGCTCGGCATCCCGCACTGCGTTCGGGCTTTCCGCAGCGTGCACTCGAGCTCGTCGATACGGTACGGGTGGGAACGCGCTTCGGCCTCGCTCATGGAATCTTTCAGTTGGATGGAGCTCGGGTTGTCACAGTGCCGAGACGACGACCCCGTGGAGTTCAGGTGCCATCGGAGCTCGATGTGATCCTTCGCAAGGCCGACTTGGTGGGCCGGTGGCTATCCAAGACAAACAGTCCTGCGACTGTTCTTGCCGTCCTCGGCGTGGCACCCTGATAGTCGTGCAATTGCTTGCGATCGTGCTGTACAACGCGTCGGGTGACAGACGCATCCTCGAGTTTCGCCCAGGATCGCTCAACATCGTGACCGGTGAATCCAAGACCGGCAAGAGCGCCCTGCTAGACATCGTGGAGTACTGTCTCGGTCGCGACAGCTTACAAATGTCGATTGGTCCAATCACCAAGACCGTCACGTGGTACGCAGCTCTGTTCGAACTGAAAGGCGGTCGGGCGTTTGTCGCCAGGCCGGCGCCCAAGGAAGGCAGAAGCTCTACCCAATTAGCGATGTTGCGGTTCGGTCGCGATCTTGATCCGCTCGAATTCGACCAGTTGACACCCGATATAGACTCCGACTCTCTTCGCGAGCAGCTCGGTCGAAGAATCGGCATAGAAGAGAACCTTCACGAACCTCCTGTTGGCTCTACTCGCCGCGCCGTCGAAGCGCACCTTGGACATGCAACGCTTCTGTGCCTTCAGTCGCAAAATGAGATCGCCCATCGAAACTTTCTGTTCCACCGCCAAGGCGAGGACAGAATGCTTCAAACACTTAAAGACACCATCCCCTATTTCATAGGCGCCGTCCCCCGTGACCAGGCACTCCGCCGCGCTCAACTAAGTGCTGCACGACGAGAATTACGAGACAGAGAGATTCAATATCGTCGAATCCAGGAGAGTAGTCAGCTCGCTGGTGAGACGTTGGCGAGGCTTTGGCAGGAAGCCTTTGCATTGGGCCTCGTCGACTCGGCTGAGCAGCCGGAACATTCCGAAGCAATGGGAGCTTTATACACCGCGATTGCGAATCGACTGCCAGATCACGACGACAGCAAGAGTGCAGCGCGGGTCATTGATCTAGAGCGGCAGCGCAACAACATGCGCGACCAGCTACGGGCCATCGCTGGAGAACGTGAAATCCTGCTGCAGCAGGATTCTTCTGAAAGCGACTACGTAAGCGCCGTCGAAACCCAGACCGCCCGGCTCGTCAGCTTGAATATACTTGGACTTACCTTCCAAGAGAGTGTCGCGGCGTCAAACGCCACCTGCGCCTTGTGCGGCACTACCCTGCCTGATCCTGATCCAACTATAGCCGAGTTGGACCGCAACCTCCGATCGCTGAGAACCCAGTTAACCGGTATCGATGCCGCGCGACCAGCACGACGCGCAGCTCTTACCGAGCTTGAGGAACGGGCCGCGGAAGTACGGCTTCGGCTTCGCGCAGTCGAGTCAACGCTTCGATCTATTTCCGGCGGACAAGCTGCTGCCGACTTTTTACCACAGGACTCCCAGCGCGACTTTCTCCGAGGCCGTATCCATGCCACCTTGGCAGCACTTCCAACCAGCTCTAATGATGAAGTGTGGCGGCAGAAGCGACTATATGATGTGGCTGCTGCACGTGTACGCGACCTCATAACCGAGCTGGACCCCGACGAAGAACGCGAACAACTGATGTCACGCCTCGTTGCGATCGGCCAGGATATGACTGCGTGGGCAGCACTTCTCGAACTGGAACACAGCGGCACGAACGTCCGGCTCGACATGAACCGGCTCACGGTCATCGCCGACACTGAGCAGGGGCCCGCGCCACTGTCCCGCATTGGCAGCGGTGAGAACTGGGTCGGCTATCATGTCGTAGCACACCTGGCTCTACACCGCTACTTTGTCCGCCAAAACCGGCCTGTACCAAGAATTTTAATGCTAGACCAGCCAACTCAAGTTTGGTATCGCTCCGAGGTCGATCAAAAGTCAGGCGTACCTACTGCGGACCGGGACCAAGAAGCCGTGAACAGGCTGTTCCGCCTAATTTTCGATGTCGTGCAAGAGCTAGCTCCTGAGTTGCAGGTCATCGTCAGCGACCACGCCAATATCACGGAGGA
This sequence comes from Nocardia sp. NPDC003345, assembly GCF_053589395.1. Taxonomy (NCBI): domain Bacteria; kingdom Bacillati; phylum Actinomycetota; class Actinomycetes; order Mycobacteriales; family Nocardiaceae; genus Nocardia; species Nocardia sp. NPDC003345. Next base: position 2,973 of record NZ_JBSFRU010000233.1, on the reverse strand, counting down.
ATGGTTTCAGACTTCGGTTGTGCACAATTGGCGGCACGGGAACCAGTTAATTCCCCAAGATTGGATTGATGAATCATCGGGCTCTTCCTAGCTGTACACGAAAGCCTGGTCCCGGGACGCCCGCGTCAGCTCCGTGGTGGTCGTGCTCGCCGGGAGGCACCGGTGTCCTGAAAAGTGCGAGCACTTGAGCGCGGGTGAGAGCAGGCCGATCGCTACTATTAAGCCGGTAGCGTACAAGTTGGACACGATCCAACAGAGTTCGACGCTCGGAAACATAGTCGATGCCAGCATCAGTGATTCGTATATGCAGCTGTGGATCATCAACCGCGTTGCCGATAAAACGTGTAGCGACGATACCTCGCCGTTCCAGTGCGTAAGCCGCGCGACGGAGTACAGACCGATCTGACCTGCGCTTAGCGGTTTCGGCAGCACCCGGGCCCCGTTCCTTATCGGATAGGTAGGAGATCGGCCACCACCGCTGCCAAGGCAGGCGCTGTCCGCGATAGACATTCCAGAGATAGTCGTCGCCGCCGAGTTCACCAAGAGTATCAATAGCTCTGAAAGGTGCTGTCGATGGGTGTCCGAGATAGTCATCCACCAGTTCGACGGGCTCCTCAGACAGATCAAAGTAGAGGAAGGTCAAGAGAGCAACTTGGACCGTTCCGAGACCTCGTGACATAGCCCGATTCTATTTACATCCACATTGGGGAGGCGGGCATGATCCGATTGACATCGTGCAACAAAGAGTTCTGCTCTCGGCCTGTTCCAGTGGTTCGGCGGCAACGAAGCCAGATATCCCCTTCAAGAAGCAACGGAACACAGTGGTAGGGGCGAGCATTGCGATCTGTGCAGAAATGGGTTATCGGACCCACCACCTGCAGACCTACATCGGGGCGCTCTCTAAAGCGCCACTGACCTGTGGACATGCCGGACTGAATCGGCCTGTGCACCTGATTCGTGCGGTTCGCTCCGGTGCCGACCCAATGGAGAGGGTCCGCTGATGGTGGAACTGATCGTGTACAGCGGCCTGGCCATCGTGAGTGGCGGCGGTATCGGGCGATGGATCCAGCACGACGGGCCGATCCGGTTGCTGGCTGGCTTGACCGCCGTGGTGCACAGGGACGAGACGCGCAGGCGCGATGCCCGCCGCGTGCTCACCGCAACCCGGTACTTACGTGGTCATCAGCCAGGTTCTGTCAGATCAAGCGAAGTCGGGAGTGCGTCGGAACCGCTGCTGTCGGCCCCCGCACGTCGACGGGGACGCCCGGCCGACGGGATGGTGCCGAGCAGTCAAGCTTGCGACCCGCAACCAGAAGCCGCGTGTTTCGTGACGCCACCGCAGTTAAAATAGACCGTTCACCTTGACGACCGTCCGACAGCGGACACCACGTCGTCGACCCACCCAGAATCGTTGCGCCACGCCCCAGTTGTGCGCAGTTTCCTCTCAAGCAGAGATACAAGCGTGCCCGATGGTCTGGCCATCGGAGCAGCACCACTAGATCGAATCCTGCACCACTCGTGTAGGAGTCGAATCGGCGCATAGCCGCCCCTTCGACTCGAACCGCTCGCCGCTCGCGATGGCTTCCGCGTAGATACGCGCGTACACATCCTGCATGGTGTCGCGGAACTCGCGTGACCGGGGGCAAGTCATTCCACAACTACACGTTTCGCGGTGGCGAGCGCGTCAAACTGAGGTTCCCCCGCTTCCTTGGAGGGCTCTGAGCGTGGTCCGATGGGACCGGGAAGGAGCCCCGCGTGGCAGCACCGAAGAAGTATCCGGATGAGTTGAAGGCTCGAGCGGTCCGGCTGTATCTGGAGTCGGACCCGAAGCCGACGATCCGCAAGCTCGCCCAGCAGTTGGGTGTGCATCATGAGGCCTTGCGGAACTGGATTCGCCAAGCCGACACCGGTCAACGGCCCGAGCCGGAGGCGTCGGATCTTGCTGAGGAGAACAAGCGGCTGCGTAAGCAGGTGGCCGAGCTGGAGCGGGTCAACGACATCCTGCGGTCGGCGAGTGCGTATTTCGCCTCGGAGCTCGGCCAGACCCGGAGGTGATCGTGCGGTTCGTGAAGGACTGCAGGCACCCGGTCGAGCTCGTATTGCGGGTGCTCGGTATCGCCTCGTCGACCTATTACTGGTGGTGCAAACGCCTGGAACAGCCCTCGGCCCGGCAGATCGCCGACGAAGCGTTGCTGGCCGAGATCGTCGATATCCATACCAGCTCCGGCGGCACCTATGGCTCTCCCCGCGTGCATGCGATGCTGGCACGCCGCGGCATCTCGGTCGGCCGCAAACGGGTGGAGCGGGTGATGCGCGGCGCCGGGTTGCAGGGCGCGTTCCTGCGGAAACGGTGGCGGACCGCGTCGACACGAACCGATCCACGAGCAGCGCCGGCACCGGATCTGGTCGAACGGGTATTCACCGCGGACCAGCCGAACCGGTTGTGGGTGGCGGATGCGACCAGGATCCCGTGCGGGCAGGGTGCGTTCTGGCTGGCAGCGGTGCGGGATGCGTTCTCCAACCGGATCGTGGGCTGGAAGACCTCGGATCGCTGCGACACCGAACTGGTGTTGGGTGCACTTGAGTTCGCGGTCTGGAGCCGCGATATCCGCGATGGCGAGTTGATTCACCACAGCGACAGGGGCTCGACCTACACAGCAATCCGGTTCGCTAACCGATTGGCCGAAAATGGGATTGCGCAATCCATGGGAACCGTCGGGGATTCTTACGACAATGCGTTGATGGAGAATTTCTTCTCCACATTGAAGACCGAGCTGGTTTATCGGCGGGCCTGGCGGACCCGTGACGAGGCCGAGAACGCCCTGTTCGCCTATATCGATGGCTGGTACAACAGCCAGCGCATCCAGAAGAAGCTGGGTTGGCGATCACCGGATGAGTTCGAGGCGAGCTACCATCACCCGGTTCCGGCTGGAACCTGATTACCCCGCCCTCCAACAATGCGGGGGAACCTCA
>NZ_JBSFRU010000232.1:0-10521 GCF_053589395.1 Nocardia sp. NPDC003345 | reverse complement strand
GGCTTTTCGGTACCCGATTTACTGATGACGTGCAGCGCACCGGATTTCGCGGCAGCATCACCCGGGCGCTCTTCGCCGGGGGCGCCCGTTCCGGGCGGCGCCGCGCCACCCGCCGTACCGGATCCGCCGCCGGGGCCCGCCTTATCGGATATCGGTGTGGCCTGCCGGGGGTCACCGGGGCCGGACGCGGGCGAGGCGGCCAGAATGCGGGGATCCCGGGAGCGCTGGTCGACGGGCCTGGAGCCGTCCGGCGGCGCGACGGAGGTATCGGGGTCCGCGTTCGCTGTCGCTGTATCCATCCGCTGTCGTCGCCTCCCGTGCAATCTCTTTCATTGTGTTGTCTTCCTGAGGATGGGAATAGGACGCGGCGCGTTCACCGCCGTCGTGTCGCATAGTCGAACCACGAAAATAGGGCGTAGTTGCCGAAGAATTGCCCGGGGTGTGGGGCAGAGAGGTAAGTCGGTGCGATGAGCGATGCTGAGCTGATCGTATGCCGGCACTGACCGACGATGTGCACGGTGTGTTACACGAGCTGCTCGGACTGTACGGCGCCGGGCAGCCGGCCGAACGTGGATCGACCACGCTGGCCCAGGCCATCGCCACGGATCTGAGCCGGCTCTCCGGCGGTGGCGCCAAAGGCTACGGCGACACCCTGGGCATACAGCGAACAGTGCTCGAGACACAGCACGGCCGCGAGGGGGTCGTGAGCAAGACGGTCACCGATTCGGGGACCGGCACGCTGAACGGACGGGGAGTGCTGACCAGTCAGATCTCCGACCTGCAAGCGCGCATCCAGGCCATCACCGCCATCGGTGATACGAGATTCAGCGGTCCGGCGCTGCTCGATTCGGCCCAGCAGACCATCACGAACGCGACCAGGCAGGTGAACGCCGATATCGACGCGGCACGTAGACAGGCGGCGCAGATAATGCCGCCGGTGGCGCTCGCCGAGCGCACACGCACAGCCTCGACGCCGCCCCGGAAACGGCGGCGCCGGCGGCGCCCGCGCATGGTGTCCGGGCAACAGGTCACCCAGCAGCAGCCGTCCCGGAGAACGCGGCGCAACTGGGACAAGACCAAAGGTGGCCGGGCGGCCCAGGTGGCGGATTCCGCACTCGGGCTGCCCTATATCTGGGGCGGCGGCGGTGCGGGCGGCCCATCCGGAGGCGGTTTCGACTGTTCCGGGCTGACCCAGTACGCGATCGCGCAGGCGACGAACGGTGAGGTGGTCCTACCCCGGACCACCTACGAGCAGATCTACGCCGGAGAGCGGGTCGATCCACGCGATGTGCGCGCGGGCGATCTGGTGTTCCCGGCGGGTTCGTTCAGTTCCCGCGGACCCGAGCACGTTCAGCTCGCCGCCGGCAACGGTATGGTGATCGAGGCGCCGTATTCGGGTGCGACGGTCAAGTATTCGCCCATGCCGCCGAGCGCCGTAGTGATTCGAGTCGTCTGAGCGGAACCCGCACCGTTGGCCATCGAGATACCACACGAAGTGGCGATGTTCCTGAACTTCGTCGGCGTCCCGTACCCGGATATCAACGAGGACCAGGTGCGCGAACTGGCCGGTCACGTCCGCACGTTCGCGCAAGAGGTCGCCGATACGCATGCCTCGGCCGGCGGGGCGATATCCGATATGGGCGCGGTGTATCAAGGGCAGTCCTATCGCGCCCTGGTGGCTTCGTGGGCGCGGCTCAGTTCCTCGCATATGGAGCGTCTCGACGAACTGTGCGGGGCGGTCGCCACCGCGCTGGAGATCGCCGCGGAGGTGATCACCGCGGTGAAGGTCGCGGTATTGACCGAGCTGGGCTTGCTCGCGGCCGCCTACGCGACCGCGATGGCCGCGACGGTGGCCACCGGTGGGATGTCCACCGCATTGGGGCAATCCATTGCCGTGGCCGCGAAGCAGCTGGTCAAGGCCATGGAGCAGATGCTCATCGCGTATATCCTGGCCGAGGTTCTCGGTAAGGCCATCGAACCTCTCGAGGACGCGGTCGGCGAGATGATCAACGGCGTCGTATACGACGCGGCCGCCGATCTGCTCGGCGTCGATCCCGCCGGTAACGATGTGCTGCATATAGACCCCGACGAGGTCCGTCGCTACGCACAGGTGCTCGACGATCACGCCGACGACATCATGGGGCACGCGGAGAAATTCGCCGGCAACGTTTCCGCGCTGGATTTCACGACACCCGTGGGTCCCGCGCCCGCGAATCCGGCGCAGCCGCGTGTGGTGCCGCCGGGATCGGTTCCGGTGGGTGCCGATCGATCACGGTCCGATGCCGATCCCGCACCGCAACGGGCACTTCAGCAGCAGGCGAACGCGGGGCAGCCCGGCGCGGGTGTGCGCAACTGGATACCGGAGACGCGCAACACCCCGGAACCGGGCGCCGGGGCGGAGGCGCGACGGCCGGACCCGTCGAGCGCCGGGAGCGGCGCGTCGGAGGGGACGGACCCACGGATGAAACCGGCGGCGGCGCAGGCCGGACCACCGGATGGGGGCGTGCGGGCGTCGTCCGGGCCGCCGGTCGAGGGCGTGCCGAGGGTGGATACCGCGAGCACACCGGGCTCGGATAGGGCGAACGCGCCCGGCACTCGTTCCGAGCCGGGAGTCCCGGCGGCGAACTCGGTGGCCGGAAGCGGTGCGCCGGCCGGGGCGGTGACGGTCGCCGACGGCGCGGCCGCTGCCGCCGCGGCCGATTCGGGTTCCGCGGCGTCCGAGTCGTCCCCTGCCTCCGGGGCGATCGGTGCCCTCGGGGCCTTGGGTGGGCCGCCCGCCGGAGACGAGGTACCCCAGGCGAATCCATGGAACCGTCCCGCCGCGGCACCCGGAGGTACGGATTCTGGTGCCGGTAAAGGAGCGCCGCGTGACCAGGCAGGCGGCGCGGCGCGGGCTGCGCGTGGGCGGGCCGACCGGCGTCGCGGCCCGGGAGGACCGAACCCCTGGTCACTGCGGCCGGCGGGCCTCGGCGCCGAGCCTGCGAAAACACCGTGGGCCAGGCCCGACCGCCCGACGCCGAGGGGTCCCGCCGTGACGGCGCCGGACGATTCGGTTGTGGGGAATGCGGCACCGGAGGTTTCGTCACCGCCTGCTGTGGAGGCCACCGCACCGGAGCGGCGTCCGGCGGAACCGGTGGCCGAAACGGCGGAGCCGACCGGGCCGGCGCCGCGATCGCCGGTAGCCCGCGGCGATACCGGGAAAGGCGGCGATACCGGGAAAGGCGGCGGCCCGGATTCCGGCGGAGGGCTGCCCGCCGAGACCGGCGCCGCGGTCGCGGAAGCGGATGCCGATCGGCCACCCGGCGAAGCCGCCGGTAAGAATTCCGGACGCAGGGGCGAGCTCGATGGCCGGTCCCGTTGGAGCGAGGTCGTGGCGGTCTCGGCGCCCAGACGCGATGACGGTCCGCCACGGCAGTGATCGGAAGAGAATGCGGCGGCCGGTGGCTCGCTGTTTCCACCGGCCGCCGCTGGAACGGTCATCAGGGATGAGGGAACTGGTGACCTGCGGACTACTCTAGCGACAAATAACGAGCCGTCAAATAACGGCACTATTACCAATGAGGGGAAGATTCCGCGAGGGGTGAAGGTGTGCGGTCGCCCAGAATTTGCGGGAATCCGGCTATGGGACAGTTGAATTCATGCGGAAGCCGGGCTCCGGGTCGCGGAGGCCGGCTGTCCACAGAGAGCGGCGGGCGCAGGGTGTGGTGCCCGACCGGCGCATACCCTAACGCTGTTTTACGGGCCGTTCAAAAATGGGAACGATGGTCGATGCGGTGGCGGGTGAGTCGACGTTTCGCCGCTACCGGGGTCGGGCAACCGGAATACCGCACCGGAGGCCGGCGTGAGGGTCGAGTATTCCCAGTGGGGGGAAATGACCTGTGCGTCCGGATCGGTCGCGGTGGCCTACCCTGCCAGCAGGCGAGGGTCGGCGGAAGGGAAGTCCGAGTTGTCAGCGGCCGAGGACGCGTTCTACACGGGCGTGCAGAGTTTGGGATTGGTCGCCGGTGGGGTGCGCAACGAAGAGCACGCACGCGCGGCGTTCACGGCGGCAACGGATCTCGATCCGGATATGTGCGATGCCTGGCTGGGCCGCGCGATGGCCGGTGAGGTCACCTCCGAGGTGATCTACGGCGCCTATCGCTCCTCGCACAATCTCTATCGGGACCAGCAGCGGGCCGGTCTGGTCGACCGCGCGCTGTGGTGTCAGGTCGAGATCGGCGTCTTCGGGCTGCGGGTGGTGATGGCCGACCGCGATCAGATCGCCATCGCCCAGGCCTGCGCCTACGCCGGTGGTGGCGAATGGCAGGAGGCCGCCGCCATCCTGGACGAGGTCCGCGGCGACGATGTCGCCGACTTCGCCCGGCTCTCACTGTTCTACCGCACCGGCCGCTGGCCCGATGTGCTCGCCAACCGCGGGCAGAAACCGGTGCTCGAGGACGGCTTGCTCGATATCGCGGCCGAGTTGATGGCGGCGAGCGCGCTGGCCCATCTCGGGCGTTTCGGTGAGGCCATGCCGCGGGCGCAGCGAATCGTGGAGGACAGCCAATCCGGCAACCTGTCCTATATCTGGGCCGATGCCCACTACCTGCTCGGCATGATCCTGCGGCACAACGGTGAGCACGACGCCGCCGAGAAGATCCTCAAGGGCTTGCAGGGGTCGGGTCTGTGGCCCGACCGGCCGACCTGGCAGCAGGCGGTGCGCGACAAGAACTTCCGGCTCGAGGTCACCACTCCCGCGGTGATCGCCTCCCGGGTGAACATCTGGGACCCGAGGTCGGGTGACGACCCCGCCGAGGTGGCGGCCAGCGCGGCCAAGGCGGAGCGGGACACGCTCCTCGACGAGGCGTCGAAACTGCTGCAATCCCAGATCGGTATGGATTCGGTCAAGGAGCAGGTCGACAGGCTGAAATCCGGCGTGCTGATGGACCAGGTGCGCGCCAAGCGCGGACTCGCGGTCGATTCGCGTTCCAATCACCTGATCTTCTCCGGACCGCCCGGCACGGGTAAGACCACCATCGCCCGGGTCATCGCGAAGATCTTCGCCGGGCTGGGGGTGGTGGAGAACGCCGATGTCATCGAGGCCTCCCGCAACGATATGGTCGGCACGCATCTCGGCCATACGGCGCCCAAGACCAACGCGCTGATCGATTCGGCGCTGGGCGGCGTGCTGTTCATCGACGAGGCCTACACCCTCATTCAGGAGGGCCTGTCCGGCGGTGACGCCTTCGGTAAGGAGGCCGTGGACACGCTGCTGGCCCGGATGGAGAACGACCGCGACAAACTGGTGGTCATCATTGCCGGTTACGAGGCCGAGATCGACCGGTTCCTCCAGTCGAACGAGGGCCTGTCGTCGCGTTTCACCAAACGGGTGCGGTTCCCGAGTTACGATCCGGACGAATTGGTCCAGATCGCCGACCATATCGCGGGTAAGAAGGATTCCATCCTGTCGGATCAGGCGCGCGAGGTGCTGCGTGACCGGTGCACCGTGATGTCGGAGCAGAGCAAGAACGGGCGCCGGCTCATCGATCTGGCGGGTAACGGCCGTTTCGTCCGCAATGTAGTGGAGGCCGCCGAGGCCGAACGCGACTTCCGGTTCACTCGTGACAATGTGGATATCGCCGCGCTCACCGACGAAGAGCTCATGACGGTCGACGCCTTCGATATCACCGCGGCTCTGCAGGGTCTGGCGCCGGTCGCCAAATAGCGCACACCGCGCGAACCACCGGATATTCCCAGTGCTGGGAGCAATCCGGCGGTGGGTCGCGCGTTAGGTTGTGGCCGAGGTCGGCGGAAGGAACGTATACCGGTGGCACGCTTCCGGGTGGTGACCAAACACCAGGTGTCGGGTTGGCGGTTCCTGCTACACCGGATCGAGCACGCCCTGGTCCGCCGCGACGCGTCCATGATCGACGATCCCTCCCGCGGCCGGTCCACCGCGCTGGCCATCGGAGTGGCGCTGGCCTGCATCGGAATCGCCGGAGCCGCGGTGCTGGCGTTCTTCAAACCGGCCAAACCGGTAGGTGATTCGCCGATCATCGCGGAGAAGGACAGCGGCGCCCTCTATGTGAAACTCGGCGACCGGCTGCATCCCGCGCTGAATCTGACCTCCGCGCGGCTCATCGTCGGCCAGGCCGCGAACCCGGTGGAGGTCTCCAAGAGCGAACTGGCGAAGTATCCGCGCGGGGCCTGGGTCGGGATACCGGGGGCGCCGGGGCAGATCTCCGACGAGGAGGAGAAGGATTCGCAGTGGACGGTGTGCGATACCGCCCGCACCGGCGCCGCCGCGCCGGTGGACCCGAAGACCGGTCTCCCGACGCTGACCCGCTCCGCGGTGCTCACCACCGCGATCGCCGGGCCGCTGACGGTGGACGATGACGCCGTCCATGAATTGAGTGGCCGGCAGGCCCGGCTGCTGCGTGGCGACGACGCGACCTGGCTGGTGTATTCCGACCCGGTGCAGGGCGTGGTGCGCGCGGAGATCAACCTCGCCGAATCGCCCGTGCTGCTGGCACTGGGGATCGATTCGACCGTGCAGGTCGCCGCCGCGTCGCCGGGACTGCTCGGCGCGATACCGGAGGTGGCGCCGATCCGGGTCCCGGATGTCCCGGGAGCCGGGGCGCCGGTGACCTTGAAACCGGCGCTGGACGCGGTGGTCGGGTCGATCGTCACCGTGGCCTCGCCCAATCAGCCCGCCACCTACTATCTGGTCTCGAACGCGGGGCTGGTGCGGGTGAGCGCGGTGATCGCTTCCATCGTCCGCAATGCCAACTCCCACGGATCCGTGGCCACGAGCACCATCGGCCCGGATGTCGCCGCGGCGAATCTGCGGCCCGGGGACTGGCCGGGGACGGCCACCTTCCCGGCCGAACCGGTCGAGATACTCGATCCCATCCGCGACCTGATCACCTGCTATCAGTGGACCCGCACCGGTACCGACCCGGACGCCCACACCCGGTTGCTGTTCGGGCGCCAGCTTCCGCTCACCAAGGAGGAGCAGGGCCGCACCGTGCAGCTGGTCACCGCGCCGTACTCCGGGGGAGCCACGGCCGATTTCGCCTACCTGCCCCGGACCTCCGGGAAGTTCGTTCAGGCCACCGGCTCCGAACCGGGCTCACCGCTGCGGGAATCCCTTTTCTGGATTTCCGACAGCGGTGTCAGATACGGGATCGGCGCGGATATGAAATCGGGCGGGAAGAACGATCCGACGCTCACCGCCCTGGGATTGCGGCCGCCGGTGACGGCGCCGTGGAGCATCGTCTCGCTGTTCGCGGTCGGGCCCACCCTGTCGGTCGGCGACGCGATGATCCAGCACGACGGGATACCACCGAATATGACGGGTGTGCAGATGACGGGTAAGAAATGACGGCGACCCGCCGTTTCGTGCGGCCGGCGCGGATGGCGCGCGGCCCCAAGGCGCCCGCGGTCACGGAGTTGCGCTTGCAACCGCCGACCGAGCTGCCGCGTCCGGTGCCCATGTCCAAGATCAAGATGATCATGCCGGTCATCATGGTGGCGGCCATGGTCGGCATGATGGCGATGATGTTCAGCGGCGGCCGCGCCATGTCGCCGATGATGCTGATGTTCCCGATGATGATGGTCGTGTCGATGTTCGGCATGATGGGCGGTCAGCTCGGCGGCGGCGGTGGTGCCAACAGCACCGCGGCCGGCCTGAACGAGGAACGCAAGGACTATCTGCGCTCGATCACCGATAACCGCAAGACGATCCACGAGTCCGAGACCGAACTCTACGATTACCTCTCCTATACGCATCCGGGCCCGGCCGGTCTCGGCCGGCTGGTCGGTGGTAAGCGGATGTGGGAGGTGCAGGTCGCCAATCCCCAGTTCCTGCGGGTCCGGATGGGCCGCGGCCGGATCGCCAACCAGGTTCGGGTGATCGTGCCGGAGGCGGCGCCGACCTCGGATCTGGATCCGGTGGGCGTGGTAGAGCTGACCCGGTTCGCCAAGGCCTATTCGACGGTCGGCGGGATGCCGGTGGCCATCAATCTGCTCTCCGCGCCGCTGGTCGGCCTGGACGGTGACCCCGCCGCGGTGACCGGCCTGGCCCGGGCCATGATCGCCGAGATCGCGGTACTGCACGGGCCGGACCAGGTCGCGGTGGCGGCGGTGCTGAACAACCCGGATTCGCCGGAGTGGTCCTGGCTGAAATGGCTGCCGCATACCCAGCATCCGGCCGACAACGACGCCATCGGCTCCAGCCGGATGATCTACCGGACCGTGGCGGAACTGCGCACGAAGGTGCTCGCCGGTCTGAACCGCGGCCCCTTCTCGGCGAACAACGAGCCCGCGCTGGACAAATCGCATTACGTGCTCATCGTGGAATCCGGCGGTACCAACACCGACCGCGATATCTCCGGTATCGACGGCTGCACCTGGTTGCGGCTCGGACCTTCGGAACAGTCGCTGCCACGGTCGCTGAAGTTCTCTCTCGGCGCCGACCACGCGTTGCAGGAGATCACCGCGCGCGGCACCCGGCTGGTCGGGGCCGCCGACCTCATGTCGATACCGCAGGCCACCGCTGTCGCCCGGCGGCTCTCCCCCTATCGGCTGTCCACTGTGGTGGAGGCGGTGGCCGCCGAACAGGCCACCAGCAGTACCTCCTGGGAGGATATGGTCGGTATCAGCGACCCCGGCAGTGTCCGGGTGGACCGGCAGTGGCCGGTGCGCCGCGACGCCGACCGCAACCGCTTGAACATCCCCTTCGGGCACGATCCGACCGGCCAGGTGGTGCGCCTGGACATCAAGGAATCGGCCGAAGAGGGTATGGGCCCGCACGGTATGTGCATCGGCGCCACCGGTTCCGGCAAATCGGAATTCCTCCGGACCCTGGTGCTCTCCGCGATCGCCGAACATTCCCCGGATGTACTCAATCTGCTGCTGGTCGACTTCAAGGGCGGCGCGACCTTCCTGGGCTTCGACCGGCTCTCCCATGTGACGGCGGTCGTCACCAACATGGAAGAGGAAGCCGATCTCGTCACTCGTATGGAGGACGTGATCAACGGTGAGATGGCCCGCCGGCAGCGGGTGCTGCGCGACGCCGGAAACTTCGCCAGCGTCGCGGACTACGAGAAGGCGCGCGAACAGGGCGCGCAACTGGAACCGCTGCCCACCCTGCTGATCATCCTGGACGAATTCGCCGAACTGCTCGAACAGCATCCCAGCTTCTCCAAATTGTTCGTCGCCATCGGCCGCCTCGGCCGCTCGCTGCGAATCCACCTGCTGCTCTCCTCACAGAAGGTTCCGGCCAACCGGATGGGCGAGCTCGAGGCGCATCTCTCGTACCGGATCGCGCTGCGCACCAACCAGACCAGTGACTCCCGCGACGCCATCGGCACCGCCGACGCGTACCACCTGCCGAAGAAGCCCGGATCCGGGTATCTACGAGTCGGCGCGGGTGATCTGCAACGTTTTCAGGCCGCCTACGTCGGCGCCGCCTATACCGCGCCCGCGCAGGCCAGCACATCGAGCGCGCAGCGGGCCCGCCGCCCGGGGGGCGGATACCGCCCACCGCAACGGTTCACCGCCGCCTACATCGCGGAGGTCCGCTCGACGCAACCGGTGGAGCCGGTACGCGCCCCCGAACCCGGCGATACCGACGGCGAAGTGGTCACAGTTATGGAGACCACGCTGCAACAGTTCGCCCGGCACGGACGCCCGGCCCACAAGATGTGGCTGCCCCCGCTGGGTGTTCCGCCGACCCTGGACCGCATGGTCGCGGCGGTGGAAGCCGGTACCCTGCGGTTGCCGTGGGCCGTCGTCGACCGGCCCCGGCAGCAGCGGCAGGATGTCTGGTCGGTGGATCTGTCCGGCGCCGGCGGGCATGTGGCGGTGGTCGGCGGGCCGCAGTCGGGTAAATCGACGGCGTTGCAGACGCTGATCCTTTCGGCCGCGCTGACCCATACACCGGAGCAGGTCCAGTTCTACTGCTTCGACTTCTCCGGCGGCCTGGCTCCGCTGCGGGCGCTCCCGCACGTGGGCGCGGTGGCATCGGCCCGCGACGTGGACCGGATCCGCCGCACCTTCGCGCTGATCCGCAATCTGATCACGTCGCGCCAGGCGTTGTTCGACCATCTGGGCATCGATTCCATGCGGGAGTTCCGGCGGCGCCGGGCCACGCCACAGGGGTCGGCGGAGCTCTCGTCCTACGGCGATGAACACGGTGATGTGTTCGTGGTGGTGGACGGCTGGGATATCGGCTTCGCCATCAACGGCCCGTACTACGACGAATACATGCCGACGATGGAGAACATCGCGCTACAGGGACTCAACTACGGGGTCCATCTCGTGGTCACGAGTTCCCGGTGGGCGGCGATCCGGCCGGCGGTCAAGGACCTCATTCAGACCCGGCTGGAAATGCGGCTGGGCGATCTCACCGATACGGTGTTCAACGCCCATCGCGCGGTGGTGTCGGCGGTGCCGCCGAACCGGCCCGGCCGGTGTGTGGCAGCCGAGGCCCTGCATATGCTCACGGCGCTCCCGCGTACCGATGGCAACGGTGATGCC